>PUXY01000037.1 GCA_009659955.1 Campylobacterota bacterium
TTGACTCGGGAACTCTCCTTTCCGGTGGAGTTTTTTTGGAAAGCCACCCCCGCAGAGGAGGCACTGGAGGAAGTTGATTGGGTCGGGTGGGTTTTGAAATATTCCAACACCGCCGGAGGTGGGGTCAGGTCGATATCCTCCTTCTCCATATTGATTTGGTCATCGGGCACCCCGGGGGAAATCTGGGTAGTTTCGGAGTGGGGGGGTGTGTAATTTCCGGGGCTTTGTCCGGTTGAAGAGGTTTGGGAAGAGGCATTCTCCCCTTTTCCGGGGGAGGTTGAAGTTGGAGCGTTACCAGAGGTAACATTTTGCCGGTTGGAGGGTAGGGCGTCGGGGGAAGGTGCAGAGGTAGAGGAGTCCTCTTTAACCACCACACCCCACCGGGGGTCGATTAAAAATTTCAGTCCGTAGGCTTCAATTGCCGGTTTGGCAAAAATGAAAAGGGTCAAAAAGATAGCAGTTAAAATAACCAAAATCAAAAGGGCGTTTATTTGGGAAAGTTTTTTAAAAAGGGGTTCCATTTTCAATCCTTATTTAAAATGGAAAATGAGAGGGTAAAGGGCAAATGGGAAGGTGTGGAGGAAAGGGGAAGGGTAACTATTTGAGTCCTTTTTCCGTCCAATACTGCTCCACTTGTTTTTTTACAGATTGGGGAAGGGGGATATACCCCAATTGTTGGGCAACCTCATCGTGGTTGAAACCGTATTGGAAGAATTTAACCACCGCTTTGTTGGTTTCAACCTTCTCTTGGGGAAGAAGGATAAAGGTGGCGGCGATAATAGGGTAGCCGGTTTTGGGGTAGGCGATAATTTTGTAAAAATCTTTTTTGGGATCAAAGCCGGCATTTTCCGCCCCTTTGGCGAAATTTTCCGGAGTTGGGGCGACAAACTTTCCATCGGCTCCTTGGATAATTGCCATTTTCAACCCATTCTTTTTGGCGTCGGCGTAATCTACATATCCGATGGAGTAGGGGTTGGTTTTAATTGCCGCACTAACCCCGAAATTTCCTTTTCCGGCAATTCCCCGCCCTTGGGCGTCGGTAGGCCAGTTTATCATTTTCCGGGCTCCATAGAGCCGGTTCCATTCTGGGGACATTTTGCTCAAGTAGTAGGTAAAATTGAAAGTAGTTCCAGATTTATCACTCCGGTGGACGAAAATTATCTTTTTATGGGGGAGATTGAGATCGGGGTTATCTTTGGTAATTGTGGGGTTATCCCAATAGGCAATTTTCCCCAATACAATCCCTTTGATAGCACTCTCACTCAATTTCAATTTATCGGCTCCGGGGATATTGTAAGCCAATACAATTCCCCCAATTACCGTTGGAAATTGGTAAAGTTTCCCTTTATCCAAAAGTTTGGGGGGGAGAGGTTTATCGGTTCCCCCAAAATCTACATGTCTTTTGGCTACTTCTTTAATTCCGGTTCCACTTCCGGTGGGAGTATAATTGACCCTATTACCGGTCTCTTTGTAATATCCTTTTATCCACTCTTTGTAAACTGGATAGGGGAAAGATGCTCCAGTTCCAGTAATTTCGGTAGCTCCCAAGGCGAAAGTTGTTACCCCAATCGCCAGAGATGCCAGTAATTTCTTCATTAAGCCTCCTTTTAGATTGTTGGGGCAGAAAAATTATATAGAAATAGAGCAAATAGTCAAGGCGGAAAATATAAAAAAAATTTTCACCAAAAGGGAGAAAAATGGGATTCTTTAAAGTTTTAAAGGGGGAGAAGGAAGGGCATCTCTACCCCTCTTGTCTCCTTTGTGGAAATATGAGTTTTGGAGGGATTTGTCGGAGATGTCTCCGGGGGGTGGAGGAGTTGGCGGAGCCCCAGATTGATAAAAAATTGAATCTCCTTTATTTTTTCCAGTATAAGGATATTGAACCGATTATAAAAGCCAAATATCACCCCTTTGGAAATAGAGTTTTGGAGAAAATAGCCCCGGTGGTATTTGGAAAAATTGCAAAAAACCCCTTTCCCTTTCCGGTGGTTGGGATACCGATTGATCCGGTTCCTTATCGGGGTTTTTCCCACACTGCCATTTTAGCCCGTCATCTCCCTTTTCCCCTTACCTATGGACTTAAAGCCAAAGAGCGGGTGCAATATAGTGGGAAAGATATGGAGTTTAGGCTTAAAAATCTTCGAAAATTCACCTATTCTGGCCCCAGAGGGATAAGAGGGGTTTTAATCGATGATTTGGTCACCACCGGTTTGACCCTTAAGGTAGCTTCCCAATTTTTGGAAAAATTTCAAGTGGAGATTGTGGGCTCCATAGCCCTTGCCCGGGGTTAAAAGGGGAAGAAATCCTCTTTTTTCCCAATTTTTTCCAATTTCCCCTCCATTTGAGGCAACTTTGTGTTATACTACCTCTCCAAATTATTACCAATCAGGAGGCTATTATGGCTTTGGATTCGGCGAAAAAGAGAGAAATTATCGCTAAATTCGGCAAAGATGAAAACGATACTGGAAGTCCCGCAGTTCAAATCGCCCTATTGACTGCCCGGATTAACCAAATCAACGAACATTTGAAAGAGCATAAACACGACTATTCCAGTCGATTGGGGCTTTTGAAATTGGTTGGTCAACGGAAAAGGTTGATGAGATATTTGAAACGGAAAGATCACGACCTTTATCTCCGGGTAATTGGAGAGTTGGGACTCCGGGACCGGGTATAGGGCACACTTTTCCCCTTTTCTTCCTCTTTTTTAAGTTTTAATCCGTTATTCTATATTTGTTTCTTCAATCTTTTTTGTTCTTTTTTACTTTTTTCAATCCTTTCAACTCCCCACTTTGTATTACAATTGGAAGAAAATTTTTCCCCAAGGATTTAAGAGATGGTGCCAGTAACTACCCCCGAAACTATCCAAAAGGTTAGGGAAATTATCCAGATGGGTGGAGGTGTGGCTTTTACCGGGGCGGGAATCTCGGTAGAGAGTGGAATTCCCCCTTTCAGGGGACCCAATGGGCTTTGGTCTCGATATGATCCGAAAATTTTGGATATCGACTACTTTAGAGCCAATCCCAAAAGGGCGTGGGAAGGAATTTTGGAGCTTTTCTATTTGAAATTCCAAAATGTAAAACCCAATTTTGCCCACTTCTGTTTGGCAGATTTGGAAAGAAAAGGCAAAATTTTGGGAGTAATTACCCAAAATATTGACAATCTCCACCAGTTGGCAGGAAGTCAAAGGGTGGTGGAGTTCCACGGCACTGCCTCCCGACTCCAGTGTCTCCAATGTGGGAGAAAGTATCCCACCTCCCAAATTGGATTGGAGAAAC
This sequence comes from Campylobacterota bacterium, assembly GCA_009659955.1. GTDB lineage: Bacteria > Campylobacterota > Campylobacteria > Campylobacterales > Nautiliaceae > PUXY01. Next base: position 3,276 of record PUXY01000037.1, read on the forward strand.
TTCCACCCCAATGTCCCCAATGTGGGGGAGTATTAAAACCGGACTTTGTCTTTTTTGGGGAGCCTATTCCTCCAGATGCCTTCTCCCAATCTCTCCAATGGGTTTCACAAGCCAATTTTATGTTGGTAATTGGAACCAGTGGAGAGATTCAGCCGGCGTCCCAACTCCCATTTTTGGCAAAGGAGAGGGGAGCAACTATAATAGAAATTAATATTGAATCCTCCGCCTATACCCATACAATTACCGATTTTTTTATCCAATCTCCAGCTACCAAAGGGTGCCAATTGATAGAGGAGATGGTCTGACCCCCTTTCGGCTCTACCCTCTCTTTCTACTTTTTTCGGCTTTTTTCGGCTATCTTCCTCTTCCTTTTCTCTGGTGAAGAGTATTTTCCCAATACCATTCCGGTTTAAAGGTGGAAATTCTTTTTTACTGGAAAATTTAAAAATAGGTAAATATTAGTTTGGTTATAATTTTGGAAGTTGGGGGAAGATGGGGAAAAAGTGAAAATAGGGAAAAGAGAGAGTGGAAAGAGTGGTGGAAAATAGAGATTTAATAAAGGAGTTGGTCGGTGAAATTAAATGGAAAACTTTTACTTTTATCTTTGGCTACAGCTATTTTGTGGGGGGAAGAGCCGGCAACCTCGGTTTTAGATATGGTGGGAAATATTCAAATTGTAGGGTGGGGAAACTCCAAACCCCAACGGTATAAATATCACCCGGTAAATCTTCCCAAAACTGCCCGGTGTAGAGATGCCGATGGGGACGGGGTGCCCGACTATTTAGACCGATGCCCCAATACTCCGTCGGGATTGGCGGTAGATTACAAAGGGTGTCCAGTTCTTTTCACTTACCCCCTCCGGTTACTTTTTGATTTCAACAAAGCAAAAATTAAAAAAATCTACTATCCCCAATTGAAAAAAGTTGCCAAAGTTCTGAAAAATAATCCCTATATGAAAATAGAGATAGCCGGCTATACCGATGACGCCGGAAGTCGGAGATACAATCTGAAACTCTCCTACAACCGGGCGTTGGCAGTGAAACGGGCATTGGTAAATTATTATCACATCAACCCCAAACGAATGGTGGTTCGGGGGTATGGGGAGAGCCACCCACTGGTGCCCAATACCACCCCTACCAATCGGGCTTTAAACCGCCGGGTTGATATTGTGGACATTACCCGGGAACTCCCCAAAAGTGCCCTCCCAAAACCGACCCCGGCTCAAATCCAATATTGTAAAGCCAAACCCCGGCTTCAACCGGTGGCTCCCAGTGGGGGCAAAGTCTCCTCCATTAAAAAAATAGTAGAAAGGAAAGCCCCCGTTCTTCCAGCTCCCAAAAGAAAACCTTACAAACAGGCATTTGTGCCCCCCAAACCTCTCCAGTTGGAAGAAGAGAAAATTACACCTATTACCCCCGAAACTTTCCACCCCAAAAAGAGAATAAAAATTGCTCCCTCCTCTCCAATGAAAAATGGACCTACTCCCAAAGTAAAAGTTGAATATATAAATTAATGTTTTTTTCCTCTTTCTCCGGGGGGATTAACCCTCCATTTATCTTAAAAGGTTTACTATTTGTTTCTTTTCTTACTACCATTGGAAAAGGGTAGGAAAAAACTCGGGTGGCGGAATAGTCCAGTGGGAAGACCCAAAAAATTAAAAAAAAAGGAGAAGAGATGCCGATAGAGCGACTTGCAACTTTAACTGCTACTTTGGTGGCTCTCTTTTTGGCAATTATTAAGGTGGCGGTGGGGGTAATTACTGGAAGTGTGGCGGTAATTGCCAGTAGTATCGATTCTATTCTGGATATGGGTATCAGTATTTTCAACACTATAGCTTTAAAAATTGCCGAAAAACACCCCAATGAAAAATTCAATTACGGAATGGGAAAAATTGAAGGGGTAGCAGCGTTACTGGAAGGGGGTGTAATTATCGGGAGTGGGGTATTTATTATTTTTAAGGGGGTTGAAAAGATTATGACCCACCAAACCATTGAAAAAATAGACCTCTCCATTTTGGTGATGATTATCTCCTTTTTGGCAACCGGGGGGTTGGTGGCTTTCCTTTCCTATGTGGTTAAAAAGAGTAATAATTTGATTATCCGTTCCGACCTTCTCCACTACAAGACCGACCTTTTGACCAATGGGGCAGTCCTTTTGAGTCTGGTGGTGGTCAAATTGACCGGCTTTTACTATTTGGATTTTGTGTTATCCATTTTAATTGGACTCTATATTATTAAAGAGGCGTTGGAAATTGTAAAAGAGGGGTTTGAAATTCTTCTGGATAGCTCCCTCCCTCCAGAAGTGGTTGCCCAAATTGAAAAAATTATTGAAGAGCACCCCCGGGTTTTAAATCACCACTGCATAAAAACCCGACAGGCGGGGAAACGCTACTTTGTAGATGTCCATCTGGTGGTGAATCCCAAAATGACCGTGGAGGAAGCCCACGAAATAGTGGAGGAGATTGAGGAGCAGATTAGAAACCTCCGCCACGATAAAAAATGGATTATCAACACCCATATTGATCCATATGATGATTCTATTATTAACCGGCTCCTAAATGAGTGTTAACACTTCTCCTTTATACTATTTACTCCAGATTAACAGATACCACTTTATGAGGAGCGGGTATGCGGTCTATGGATATTGTAATCGTCGGTGCAGGGAAAGTTGGTTACAACTTGGCGAAGGCTCTCTACCGGGATAACGATGTAATTGTTATCGACAAAAACGGGGAGGCTTTGGAGGCGTTGAAAGAGAATATTGATGTTATGACAATTGAAGGGGATATCCGGAACCCCTCCACCATTGAGGCTATCAATAAGGAGCGGTTCCTATTGATAGCGGTAACCGATAATGATGAAATCAATATTCTCACCCCAATGTTGGTGGAGAGCTACTACCCGGTCCGGGATAAAATTATCCGGTTACAAGACCCCATTTATCGGAAAAATCGTGTCTGGAAAAATCTGAATGTGGGAAAAATTATCTACTCCCTCCACTCCACTGCCAAAGGGGTGGTAAAACTGCTCAAATATCCCCGGGCAAACAATTTAAAACCCCTCCCTTTAACCGACGCCAAACTGGTTTCGGTTACTATTTCCCAACCTACCCGAGAGGTATTGGAAGAGCGGGAGGATTTTATGCCCATTGGATTTGAAAGGAATGGAGAATTCCACTTTATCCGGGGAAGTTATAAAGTTGAAGAGGGGGATTTGGTCTACTTTTTGGCTTTTCCAGATAAAATCAAAGAGTGTCTTGGGTATCTCAACACCACTTTCCCTGAAGAGGTAAAAAAGGTATTGATTGTAGGAGCTACTCCCTTGGGGATTGAAATTGCGGAGCTTCTCTCCCACCAAGGGAAGAGGGTCGTATTACTGGAAAAAGAGAAGAAAAAGGCTCAACACGCTTCCCAAATTTTGGGGGAAGATGTGTTGGTTATCAACTCCGCCTATGAAGATACCGAAGCTCTGGTTAATGAGGGCTTGAATCGGGCAGATTTGGCAATTACCGCTTTCTATAAAGATGAGGAGAATATTATTAAGTCTTTTCAAGTTAAAGAGTTGGGGATTAAACGGGTGGTTACCATCAACAATAACCTCAACTACTACTCCTTAATGCACAAATTGAAACTCTCCACAATCCGGGGACCTAAACTCCACACTTTCTACCGAATTTTGGAGGAGATTGAATCCCGCTACCTCATCTATGAACGGCTCTTTTTGGGGGCAAAAGGGAAAGTTTATCTCAAAGAGACAATCCGGGACGGAAAAGCCAAACCTCCGGAAGAGGGAAAGGGGGTTGTTATCCGGGATAATACTTTTATTCCCATCGAGTTTCCTCTAAAACTCCACCCCCACGATATTATTATCCACTTTACTTTGGGAGGAAGCCGGAAATGGATAGAGAGTCTCTAATAAATATCCTCCGGTTTCTCTCACTGGTGGGGATAATTATAGATGTCCTTTTCTATATTCCCATTATCACCGGGTGGATTTACGGAGAGAATGTCCACTGGTTTGCCCAGTTTACAATTGCCACCACCGCCCTCTTTGCCACCCTCCTCCTCTATCTGGAGGGGTATAAGATCCGAATGAAAATCCGGGACGCAATTTTGAGCGTCAATTTAACTTGGATTTTGGCGGGAATTATGGGGGCAGTGCCGTTGATGATAGAGACCAAAGTCTCCTTTGCCAACGGCTTTTTTGAGGCAATTAGCGGTTTTACCACAACTGGAGCAACTATCTACTCCCAAATTGAGGAGCTCCCCAAAAATATCTTAATGCTCCGGAGTGTAATGCACTGGATTGGGGGGTTGGGGATTATTGTTTTGGGGATTGGGCTTTTGGCAATTTTAAACCCAACTGGGAGTTTTACCCTATTCAAATCGGAGTCTACCGGAATCTCCACCGAAAAAATTGCCCCCAAAATGAAGCAAATTGCTCTCCTCCTCTGGAAAATTTACCTTCTCATCACCCTTTTGGATATTGGACTTTTGAAAATTGAAGGTATGACCCTTTTCGATGCAATTAACCACGCCTTTTCCACCGTCTCCACCGGCGGGTTCTCCACCAAAAACGCCTCTTTGGGATATTGGGACAATAACTACTGGATTCTCTGGACTACCACCTTTTTTATGTTTATTTCCGGTATAAACTTTTTGGTGCATATTCGGCTAATTAGAGGTAGTTTTTCCGGATTCAAAGGGGAGGAGGTTCGGGTTTACACCATCATTTTTATTCTCTTTTCTGTAGCTTTGGGGACAATCCACTACCTCAAATCCCACGATGGACTCTTCTTTTCAATGACCCACTCCTTTTTTACCATCGCCTCAATTTTGACCACCACTGGATTTGCCACCCTCGACTATACCCAATGGGGGCATTTGGCAATTGCGATTATCTTTGTGGCAATGTTGATTGGAGGAAATGCTGGAAGCACCGCCGGAGGTGTAAAAGTGATTAGAATCTTGGTAATGGTAAAAAATCTCCGGAAAGAGTTGAAAAAAGTCCTCTACCCCAATGCGGTGGTATCGGTGAAAGTGGACGGCAAACCTTTGAGCCCAATGGTTATCAATAATGTTAGTGCTTTTATTATTATGTATATTCTGACCAACCTTTTTCTCTTCCTTTACCTTTACGCCAACGGGTATGACACAATGACCTCCCTCTCCGCCGCCATCGCCTGTGTCGGAAATATTGGTCCCGGATTTGGACAAGTGGGACCTGTGGACAATTTCGCCTTTTTCACCGGCACCCAAAAAATTGTATTGGCGTTTGGAATGATTGCCGGAAGATTGGAATTTTTTACCCTTATTCTCCCATTCCTCCCCGAATTCTGGAACCGGGGATAGGCTTTTTTCCTCCTTTTTCAATCCACCCTTTTCTTCCTCTCTCCTCTTCCCCTCTTTTCTCCCGGGGAGAGAAGGAGATGGAAAATTCAATTCTCCCCATCAAATAGATTAGAACAAAGGTTTAACAATATCTCCCACTTCTGGAAGGCGGGTGTGGTCATCTATCCAGACCCAACTGAAATTGGAGCCCACTTGATTGGAGATTTCCCCTTCTCCAATTTTGTGCCACTCCACAATCTCCTTTTGTCGAAGGGGGTCTCTGGTTTTGGTCAAATGGTAAAAAATCACCTTCTGCCCCTCTTCTACCCCATCATTTTCTCCCAAATTGACTTTGGCGACAAAATCTCCATCGCTATTCCGTCTAATCTCCATTACATACCCCAAAGGTGCCAGTTCCCTCCAGACCTGTTTGGAGAGATCGTAAACTGCGTCGGAGAGACACCCAAACCGGGAGAGGTCGGGAAGGGGAGGGCGTCGATAGAAATAGATTTTCTTTTTGCTTTTCCGATGGGAAATTTTGTAACCTATTTCCCGGCTATAATCCCTCAAATAGGGAAATGCTTTAACCTCCCTACACTCCCCAATCAGAAGAGTTAATCTCTTCATTTCAGGGAGGGCGTAAAAATTTCCCTCAACTTTCCCTTTAACTATTACCTCCACCTCCGGAGGAATATCGCTATTGGTTTGAATGTAATAGGGGAGTTGGGAGGGGGAAGTAACCCACCGGGGGCAACCGGGACCATCACACCTTAACCCCACTTGGGAAGAGATGTGGCGGATAACTACCAAATATTTGGGAGTAGGAAAGAGGGAGGGGAGTTTTTTAATTGCTTCCTCCACCCTCCCCTCTATAACTTTTACTACACTTACAAAGGGTTTGGAAGATAAAATCCGCTCCAAATCCTCCTCTACCACTCGCCGTTTTCTCCAATCCCCCACCGGCTCCACAACAACCGCAACCGGTTGGGATTTATGCTCCATTGCCAAAGGCGGGGGTTTAATCTCCGCAATGGGAGTAGGAACCGGGTGGAACTCCCTCAAATCCAACTCTCTACTGCACCCTCCCAATAGCAGGAGGAGAAAAATACCCCCCAATACACTTGTAAGTCCCCGACGGACAGGGGAAAAGGGGAGAAAAAAATAGCCCATAACTCTTCTCCTTTGGATAACTCTATTGTGATTTTTCAATTATCTCCCTTTCCCTCCCCTCTCCCATATCTCTCCAAAATCCGGGTAATGATTGAGGTTGTAGATTCCCCCTCCACAAACTCTATCAATTTTACCTCTTTGGCGATATCTGCCCCTACAATTTTTTTATTCCGATAATCTCCCCCCTTTACCAAAATGTCGGGGGTTACAATTTTTATCAATTGCTCGGGAGTATCCTCCTCAAAGATTACCACAAAATCCACCACTTCCAAACTTGCCAAAAGGTAAGCCCTCTGGTATTGGGGATTGATTGGACGCTTCTCCCCCTTCAATCTTTTTACCGATTCATCGGAATTGAGTCCCACTATCAACACATCTCCCAACTTTTTGGCTTTCTGGAGATATCGAATATGCCCATAGTGGAGAATATCGAAACACCCATTGGTAAAAACTATCTTTTTCCCCTCCTCCTTCAACTCTTCCACAATTTTTCCAATCTCCTTTTCTCCTACTATTTTGTAATCGACGGAATTATCAAGTCGTTTTTGGAATTCCAATACTTCACTCAATTTGACGGGAGTAGTTCCAACTCTACTTATCGCCACCGCCGCGGTGGAGTTGGCAAAGTGAATCGCCTCCTCCAGTGGAGCCCCCCGGATTAAACTATACCCCAACCCTGCCAAAACCGAATCTCCGGCTCCGGTTACATCGTAAACCTCCCGGGCAAGGGTGGGGATTTTTAAAAACTCCTCCCCAAAGAGAGCCATTCCCTCCTCCGAAAGGGTTACCAAAAGGTAGTCCAGATTCAACTCCTCCTTCAATCTCCACCCCGCCTTTTGGAGGTCGGCATCGGTTTTAATCTCCATTCCCACCGCCTCCCCCAACTCTTTTCTATTGGGTTTCAAGAGCCACCCGTTCCGATATTTGAAATAGTCCCGTTTGGGGTCAATAATGGTTCGAATTTGGTGGCGGTTGGCAAATTTGATAATTGCGGAGGTGAGCCGGGGGGTTAAAACCCCTTTTCCGTAATCGCTCAAAAGGAGAAGTTTCCACTTCCCACTCCTCTCCTCCAAAAATTTCAAAATTTTCCTCTCCATTTCCGGGGAGATTGGGGCGGTGGTCTCCCGGTCTACCCGCACCATCTGGTGGGTTCCGGCAATAATCCGGGTTTTGATAGGGGTCGGACGGGTGGGGTCGGAGAAGAGTCCCGCGGTCTCCACCCCCGGCAAAAGTTGCACCAGTCGACTATACTCCCCTTCTCCCACCACTCCAATCGGCACCGGTTTTGCCCCCAGTGAAAGGAGGTTTTTGACCACATTTCCCGCCCCCCCGGGGCGGTCTTCCTCCCGTTGGAGATTGACCACCGGCACCGGAGCCTCTGGGGAAATCCGGGAACTTTTCCCAAAAATGTAGTGGTCTATCATAAAATCCCCAATTACCCCTATCATTGGGCAACCTCCTCCCGATAGATCCTCTCAATCTCCGGCAAATATTGGGCAATTCCCTCCTCCAGTCGATACCGGGGGATGTAATCCAGTTTCTCCCGGGTGGAGGTGATGTCGGCTTGGGTGAAAAATTGGTATTGTTTGGTGTAGGGATTGGGAATCCATTCCACCGGTAAGGAGGTTCCCAAAAGGGTTTGGAGTATCTCCTCCACCTCTTTGAAGGAGCGGGCTTCCCCGGTGCCCACATTGAAGACCCCGGTAACCCCCTTCACCGCCCCCAAAATGTTTGCCTGAATTACATCTTCCACAAAAATGAAATCCCGTTTTATCTTTTCACTCCCCTCAAAGAGCCGGGGAGATTTACCGGAAAGAATCTGAAGTCCCAACTGGAGAACCATTGAGGCGGTTTTACCTTTCCAAAATTCATTGGGTCCATACACATTGAAGTAGCGGAGTCCCACCACCGGAATTTTTCCCTGCCATTTCAAAGTTATCTGGTCCATCATCAATTTGGAAAAGCCGTAAACATTGGCGGGGGCTTCCTCCCCAATCCGGTGGGGACCCGGCAACTTTCCATAAACCGCCCCACTACTGGCGTAGACCACCGGAGCCCCCCACCTCTCCCCAAACTCCAAAATCTGATAGAAGGAGTTGAGGTTGACCCGGAGAATCTCCCCTTGGTCTTGGGCGGTGGTGTCGGAAATTGCCCCTTGATGGAAGATAAAATCAAATTTTCTCCCCCCCAAAATCTCCTCCAACTCCCGGCGGTTTCCCAAATCCCCTACAATTACCTCCCCCCGGAAATTGACCAGATTTTTAAAATGTCCCAATGCTTTCAAATTTCCGTTGGGAAACCTCTCCTCCCCCCGGAATTTATCCAAAATTGTTACTTCCGCTCCGGGATACTCCCGCTGGAAGTAGAGGGCAAGGTTACTCCCAATAAATCCTGCTCCGCCGGTAATTAATATCTTTTTGCCGTTGAAGTTGTAAGTTGTATATTTCATTTATATCCTTTCTTTTATTTTCCCTTTTCTTCTAATTATTTATGAAGATTTACAATTTTATTATCTCTTCTGTTTAAAGAAGCTTTTCTTTCAATTTTTTCCCAAAAGTTTTATTTAATTTTCCAATAAATTTGAGTAAAATTCTTCTTTTTATTTCCCATTTGTTAACTTTTTTTGCTATCCTTAACAAAGTGTATCATTTCCAAAAATTTAACCGGAAAAAGGAGTTAAACCTATGAGGATTCTTTATTATCGCTACAACAAGCAGTCCCGGAACAAATACCTCCGGGAAAAGGAAAAGTATGAATCGGAGTATGATGAGATTATAGGGGTGCCTGTAACCTCCGGTCGAAAATTGTTAAAAAAAGAGATACGGGCAATTGAGGAGTTATTTGAAACTAAAAAACCCTCCCAATTGGATATTTTTTATCTAAATCCCCAAGAGATTGAAAAACTTCCCCCAAAAATTGCCAAAAAAGTGAATGTTATCAGCGGAAAAAGGGAGAAAGCTCCCGCCCACAAACTTAAAGTTTTCCTCCATATCTTAAAAGAGATGAAAAAGAGAGGAGAAATCTGTTTGGAGAGGGATTTTCCCCTCTTTGCCGGATACTCCAATCTCCAAACTAAACAATCCTTTTTCAACTATATGGAGCAATTGAAAAATCTTTTTGACCCCCTCATCGTCAAAAATAGGGAGAAAGAGGGGAATTGTTACAAATTGCAAGATATGGAAAATGTTATAACTGAAGTGATAGAAAAAGTAGAAGATATGGAGGAGTTGGCTCTCCTTTTGACCGTTCTACCTGAAAGTGGAATTAAAAACTTTTCCGATTCTTTGAAAGGGGAGATTTATAAAAATAGGGAAGTTATTACTATTAAAAATCGTCCGGTGGAAAAATTGACCCCCTACACCCAACAGATGTTGAAGGATTTTAAGCGGGCTATCCTTGAACGGAGATATATAGACATCTGGGATTACAAAATCAGAGCTCCCGAGGCAGGATATGACGCTGGAAAATATCTCAATGTGATCCCCCTCCAACTGATTTTTATGAATAATAACTGGTATCTTGCCGGGGTTGTAAAAGTGTGGGGAGAAGATGTAGTAAAATTTTTTAGACTCTCCTTTATTGGAGGGTATAAAATTAAAGAGCCCTATCCTCCTTTGGAGAATCGGGAAAAATTCCTAAAATTTTTGAAAAAATTTGAAACCCCATTTACCCTTTATGGAGAGAAATGGAAAAAAGCCCACTTGAGGGTGCACCCCTCTAAAGTCCCTTATTTCCTCCACAAAGAGATTTTCCCCAAACAGAAAATTTTGGATAACCGGGAAGAAAACTTTGTAATTGAGGTGGGATACACCCAACCTTTGGAAATTCTTCCCACTATCCGCCAATGGATTCCCTTTGTGGAAGTAATTTGGAGTGAAGATGGGACAATAGAGCAACAATTGAAGCGGGAACTGGGGCAATATCTCCTAACTATCCCCCAACCGGGAGGGGAGCCCTATACTCCCCCTGCCCAACCGGAGGGGAGAGTCTCCCCCCGGAAAAGGGGAAGACCAAAAAAAAATAGAGAGGCGGAGAAGGTAAAAGAGAATACTCCTTCTTCCATTGGGGAAGATGAAAAAAAGGAAGGGAAAGTAGATAAAAATGGGAAAAATGGGGAAAAAAGAGGGGAAGAGAAGGATAAAAAAAGTGATTCCACCCCCCCCAAAAGAAAGAGAGGACGCCCCCGGAAAGATAAAAAATAATGAATGAAAAAAGGGAGAAAGAGATTCTCCCTCCCCTTTCCTCTACTTCCAATCATCTCCAAAAAAGAATTTCAATCCCAGATAATAGACCAGATAGATAACTCCAATGAAGGCTCCCATTGCCAAAAGGGGAGAGGATTTGATGGAAGTAACCAAAATTACAATTCCAGAAAAAATTAGGAGAAGTTGAATAATTCCAAAAATTATTTTATTCCACATTTTCCGCCCTTTGGGAGATTTTATCTATTTTAACAAAAGTGAAGAAGGTTAAAAAAACAGAAAAAGGGGGTAAAAATGAAGGAGAAACAGGAAAAAAAATATTATTTTGGGGGGATAAATCCCCCACCAAACTATTTTTGGGAAAGGGGTTTGTTGGCTGAGGGTCGAATCATTAAATAGTAGATAGTTACCACCGGAATGGTAACATTTAGGATAGTTACAATGATCATCAAAAGTCCCAAGTTGGAGTAGTCGGCGTGGGAGACAATGTGTCCATTCTCCACCATTTTCCGGGTAACTGGAAAGAGTTGGTTGAGGTATTTGGTCAAAAGTCCCGCTCCGGTCAAAGCAAGATTCATTAAGCTACTCATTAAAGCAAACCAAGTTGCCCGGTGTCCCTCGGGGGCGTAAATGGCTATCAAAGTGAGGAGAGGTATCATACTCAATTGGGCAAAGGGGGACTCCAAAGCGGTATCGATAATTGCCACGCTATGGGGTGAAAGTCCCAATTTTTGAGGGATTCCGTAATAGAGTCCAATAATAGGGAGAAAAAGTATTGTAGTAACAATTGTAAGCCACAATAGAGTATAGTGGGCAGGTTTTTTGGCAATAAAATCACTGAAGAGCCACATTCCCAAAATGGAGAGCACCGCTCCAATCTGACTCAACACCCCAAAAAACTCCTCATTGAAATGTAAAACATCAATCTCCCACCACTGGAGACCGGGTCCCACCGATGGCATTGCCCTGTAAATAAAAATTACAATGGCAGTCTTTACGATAAAAGAGCGGGTTTGGGGGGAAACATCTTTCAATACCAGAGAGAGCATATAACTGATAACCCCCAAACTGACCAGAAAAACTATCTCTTGGGAGAAGGAGAAAATGGTTTTTAAAATGGGATTATCCCACTGGTGATATTGCCCAAATCCCATTATTCCTACAAAAAAGGCGAAAAGAATACCTCCGCACAAAATTTTACAATTGATGGGAGAGGGCTTTGCCACATCGAGTTTTACGATAGTAACTCCGACAATTGAGATTAGAGGAATAATAAGGGAGATTTTAAAGACGGTTTCATAGGAGAAGTGTTGGGCAAGCCACCCACTCAAATAGGCGGTTAAAACCATTGCAATACTTACCGCCAATCGTCCCAAAATTTGGACATATGCCAACTCCTCTTCCACTTTTTCTGGAGGTTGATTTCTATCTACAACTTCTGTGGACATTGTATCGGCTACCACATCTTGGAGGACAAAGCCAATGGTGGAGAGGAGTCCACTCAAAAGATAGACCACCCCCGGAGGTGCAAAATTTGCCCATTGGTGATGCCCTGCCAATCCGATTAAAAGAAGGGTGCCCAAGGCAATTAACCCGGCTCCAATATAGACATACGCCCGCCGTTGGGAGCCAAAAATGGGGACGCTATCGACCAGTTGCCCAAAAACCATTTTGATAGTCCACGGAATTGTAAGCCAAACCCCCAACCCTACCAAAGCGGCTGCCGAAAGGTTTAACTCCTTTTTAACCCAGAAACTTTCGGCTACTCCGGTAATTCCACTGGCTCCGTAGGCAAAATAAATCATCAACAGGGGGAGGTAACGGAGTTTGAAATGTTTAATTGGATTGATTAGGGAGTTTTTAATGGAGTTTTTTATATCATCAAGGGTAAAACTCATTGGGCAACCCTTCCCCTCAAACTATTTTCCGATTCCCACTTTTTTCTTTTCTTCTCTTCCCAAATCTCCCTAATTCTGCTCCGAAACCCTTTGGAAAGTCCTGCCAAATTGTGGAGAGCCCACCAAAGATAGTCTGGGTCAAACTCCCCTACATCTTCCGGAGTCATACCCCGATATTTTCCAGAAGAGAAGCGATAAATTGGTTTTTGGGAGAGTTGGGCTTGATGATGGAGAATTGAAACTCGAATATCGGGGGAGAGGGTAGGGTCTTCCAAAAGGGACTCTATATATTCCGGGTCTTCAATCAAAACCTCTTTAATCTCTTTGAATTTGTGTTTTCCAAAGTAGAAGCGGTCGTAAATTATCGGCTTTTGGGTCAATTCAATCATCTCTTCCAAAGAAAGGGAGTGGGTTTCCATCAAATATTTCAATAAAAGGTAGAGCACCAGAACATCTCCCAAAGCATCGTGGGCTTTAATCTCTATCCCCAACTTTTTTTTCAACTCCTCCTCAAATCGATAAAGCCCCAATTTGTAGCGATTATATTGGAGTCCATATCGCCCCTCCGGATAGAGGTGTTTCATCACCCGGAAGGTATCAATCAACCGGAAATGGGAGTTAAATCCCTCTCTTTTCAACATTTCCAAATCATAAGATGCGTTATGGAGCACCAAAATATTGTTCCGATGATTCAACTCTTTCAATCTTTTAAACCCTTGGGTAAATCGGAGGGGAGGGGCTTTTTCCACCATTTCAGGAGTTATATGGTGGATAGCCATTGCTTCAAATCCTATCTCTACTGGAGGTTTTACCAAATGGTTGTAATACTCCTCAATCTCCAATTGGGGGGTTGTAACCAGATAAGCCAATTGGCAAATCCGGTCTTTTTCACTATTTCCGGTAGTTTCACTATCCAAAATTACTATTTTCATTCCGTTCCTTAATAAGTGGTAACCGAATTTTATACCCATCTTCTCCTACAACCAAATCAAAGCTATTGGAGTTGAGGGGAATGGGAGAGTCCACTTTTACCCCAATTTCCACCGCCGGAAAGCGATTTTTTCCAATTAAAATATACTCTCCAATTAAAATTTTAGTAGTAATTTCCACTCTATTTTTCCCCTCTATCCCCTTTTTCAAAAGTCTGAAAAGCTCCCTTTTATTGAAATAGAAAGGGGGAATTGAAGGGTCAAAATAGGTTACAAAACAGACATCTCCAACGGTCAGGAGAATATAATCTATAAACCACTCCAAAAAGAGGGTTAAATCCACCAGTTCCAATCCCTCCAATTCCCGATGGGAGTGGCTGGTATTGATAAAAAAGCGGAGAAGAAGATAATCGTTCTGGTGGAGGGCTACCCAATAGCCGGCAAATTCCAACTCCCCAAATTTGAGAGGTTCAAAATGGAGATTGATTTTTTGGGGGGGAAGAGGGCTTTTTTGAAGGGCAAAATCAAACAACTCTCCCACCTCCAGATAGGAGAGGAGAATCTCCGCCTCCCGATTGTAGTAGACAATTTTCCCTTCCCGATTGAATAGAACCAATGGATTAATATCATACTCCACCGCCAGATGGAAAATCTCCCCTGCACCCTCTATAACCTTATCCATTGAGCAACTCTTTCATTTTTTTGGTTAAGGTTACCCGGTTGATTTTAAGTTGTTGGGAAATTTGAACTTTGGTTTTGAATACCTCTTTGGCTCCCCGGAGAATTCCCCGGATAAAACTCTGCTCCAACTCCTGCCATCTATATCGGGGATTGAAACGGAAAAAGTTGTAACTACACTCCTCCAACTCCTCCAAAGAAGCGGGGGCAAGTAACATTTGATATATTTGCCGTTTGAGAGAGTGTAAATTTTGAGAAATGTCGGGATGTTGAAGGGAAATAGCCCTATCTACTTTCAACTCCCGCCGGGCTTGGGTAATAAAGTGATCAACAAAGAAAGGAATATCCTCTCTGTGTTCAGTTAAGGGAGCCAAATAGATATCTGTATCGAAAAAGTATCGTTGGGGAAGTCTTCCAAAGGGGGTTTTCCCCACCGCCACAATAAACCGATTTTTTTCCAACTTGAGACCTCCCAATTGACTCTCTTCCACAATTACAGGTTTCACCGGAGAAATGTAGGAGATATATCTGGCAAGATGATGTTTTCCAGTCCCCTCCTCACCCCAGATATAGAGACTAATCTGGAGTTGAGCACCTTTTTCCGCAACCTTTTTCACTTTTTTTAAATAATCGGAAACCGCAATAAACTCAATACCCATTGGCGACTCGCTTACTACCTTGGAATTGATTTAAAAAAATTAAATCCAGATTGAAAAAAGCCCCCCGTAACTAAAGTAAACTGGTAAATGTTAACTTTGGCTTGGATAGGAGAGAAAATTATCCAAACACCTTCCCCAACTTTTTAGAATATTATTTTAACACCTAAACTTTAAATTCCCCCCAGTTGAGATTGGGTTTAAATGGAAAAATCTTTCCAATCCCCCTTTCCCCTTCCAAATTTTTTGCCCATTTGATGAAACTTTCCCTTTTCTCTTCCTCCCTCTCCCCCTATTTTCTCAACTTTTTCATCTCCAATTTCAGTTGCCCTATTCTATAAAGGGGAAAATCGAACCGGAGGGGATCTTGGGAATCCAACTGCCGGAGGGTTTGGGTCAACTGATACGCACTCTCCAAATCGTAACTTTTCCTTTTTAAAAGCCCCAATTCCAACCCCACTTTATGGGTATGGGTATCCAATGGAATTATCAGTTTTGCCGGATTAATCCTTTTCCATCTCCCCAAATCGGGCTCTCCCCGTCGCACCATCCACCGGAAAAACATCATCCATCTTTTGTAGGGGGATACCCCCTTCCTCTTTCCCAATTGGGGAATTTTTCCCAGTAGAAAGAGATACCCCCGGGAGCGATAGGGGTTCAGATTGTAAAGATGGGAGAGGAGGGAGTGGAGCCCCTCTATTACACTCTCTTCCTTCCGATACCCTTCCCAAAATTTTTCCTCCAACTCCCCCTTTTCTATCCTCCGGAGGGTTCTGAAAAATTGGGAAACATCTTCCCTATTTTGGAACCGATAATAACTCCCACTTTTCCCCTCCCTCTCCAGAAGTTCCCAATTTAAGTTTTGGAGAAATTTTAAAATAGCCTTTACATTTCCGTAGGCAAAGAGGGCAGAAACCAATGCCACTCTATCATCACTGGAATTCCGTGCAATTAAAAGGGGATCCGGTCTCTCCCAATCAACCCGATAAATATCCCTCTCCTTTGCCACCTCCAGAAGAAGTTGTATCCCCTCTCTTTTATCCATCTCTTTCCTTCAAATTTTTTCCTTTATCCTCCCGGGGGAGAAAGCTTTCCATTTTTCACCTAAACAAGATTTTGTTAAATTGAAAAGGGGATTTTACCTTAAAAAATAGCGGATACTGGCAAAGCCTATTGCGGGGCTTTGTTGGAGAAGTTGAAGCTTTTCCAGTGAAGTAATACCTCCCAAACCAATTACCCGGGGGTGGAGTTGAGCTACCTCTTCCAATACCTCTACCCCTACCCCCTTCCGTCCTTTGGAGTCAAAAATGGGACTAAAGGTTATAAAATCCGCATTTTTAAACTTTTTCACCTCCTCCAAGGTATGGGTGGAAGCTATAACTATCTTATTGTAAAAGTGGAACCGGTCTACCAATTGGGGGTCGGCGGTGGAAGGGAGATGAATCCCGTCGATAAAAGGTAAAAGGGCTGGCACCCAGTTCCGATAGTGGAGAATTGGAGAGGAGTTGAGCTCCTTTACCTTTTCCAAAAAGGGGCGGATTTGGGAGGGCGTAGTCCCATTTAAATTCCGGTAACAGACAAAATTGGGAGAGTAACAGACCAAAATTTGGGTCAATTTTTCCAGTGAAATTGGGGGAGTGGGGGTAATAAAATAGGAGAGAAAGGGGCTCTTAAAGAGCCTCTTCTTGTCCGGTAATTGCCCCGTAAAGGTAGACATAAGTCAAAACCATAAAAATGAAAGCTTGAAGGAAGGCGGAAAAGATGAGAAGGGCATACCCTGCCAACGGAACCCCAAACCAAGGTGCCAAAAAGAGGAGAACCAAAAGGAAAAGGTCATCTCCTTTGATATTTCCGAAAAGCCGGAAAGCAAGAGAGACGATCCGGGAGAGGTGGGAAATTACCTCTACTGGAAACATCAAAGGAGCCAAATATTTATTGGGTCCCGCAAAATGGGCGATGTAATGTTTCAACCCTTGGGCTTTAATCCCCTCCCAATTGTAGTAGATAAAGACAATCAAAGCCAAAGTGAGGGTTAAATTGATATTGGCGGTGGGAGATTCAAATCCGGGAATGATTCCGATTATATTCCCCATAAAAATGAAAATAGCCAATGCCCCGGTTAAAGGTAAATATTTCCGGGCAATTTCCTCATTTGCCACATCTTTTCCAATATAGAGAATTCCTTGAACAACCGCTTCCATCACATTTTGGCACCCTTTGGGGACTATTTGCAAATTCCGGGTTGCCAATTTTGCCACCAAAAGTGAAAGCCCCATTGCTATCAGTGAGTGAACTATCAATTGGATAGTCTGGTCGTGTCCCAAAAATCCAAAAAATAACCAGACCCTCTCCATCAAGTTACCGCTATGCTCCATCGGCTACTCCCTTTTTTTACGCAATTTTATCAAAAGTTACCTTTTCCCACTTTTTAACTTTTTCCTCTGGGGAGAATCGAAACTTGTCCGCTTCCAATCTACACACTTTCACTCTTTTTTAGAGCTTTTTGTTAAAATCTTTATTTAAAAAATGTGGAAACTTTTCTGGAAAGGGTGTCCAATGGGGTTTGGAATTTTACTTTTTATCCTTGCCAATCTGGGAGTAATGGCATCTGTCTATTTGACCATCTTTTTATTGGAGTTAATTTTCCATATCCATATCAACCCCGGAGAAACTTGGGGATTGGCAATTTTTGCCGCCCTCTTTGGGATGGGAGGAGCCCTCTTCTCCCTTTTTACCTCCAAATGGATGGCTATCCGGGGAATGGGAGTCCGATTGATTGAATCCCCCTCCAATGAAGGGGAGAGATGGTTGGTAGAAACCGTCCATAAATTGGCAGATGAAGCGGGAATTGGGCGTCCCGATGTGGGGGTTTTCGATGGACCCCCCAATGCATTCGCCACCGGCTGGAACCGAAATGAGGGGCTGGTTGCGGTCTCCACCTCCCTTTTCGATTTAATGGAGCCCAAAGAGATTGAAGGGGTTTTAGCCCACGAAATTAGCCACTTGAAAAATGGGGATATGATTACAATGACCCTCCTCCAAGGAATTTTAAATACCCTTGTAATTTTCCTTGCCCGGATTGTGGCGGGAATTTTTACCGGAGGGGGAGATGATGATGAAAAAAATGAGGGGGGAATTGCTTACTTTCTGGTCTCTCTGGTTTTGGAAATGGTCTTCTCCCTCTTTGCCACAATGATTGCAATGTGGTTCAGTCGGTATCGGGAATTTAGGGCAGATGAGGGGGCGGTTCTCTTATCTGGTCCCGAAGGAATTTATTACGCTCTGGCAAAATTGGGAAATTTGCCCCGGGAACAGGTTGCCCTCCCCGCCGATATGAAAGCGTTCGGGATAGTGGGATTTTTGGAAATGCTTTTTGCCTCCCACCCTCCCATCGAGGAGAGATTGGAAAATATCCGACGCTTTGCCCAAGAGCAAGGGTATCCCATTTAATTTAGCCCTTTTTCGGAGGAGAAAGGGGCAATTTCTTCTCTCCCCTTTTTAAAAAAGTTATTACAATTCCTTCAGACTTGTTTTATCTTTCAAATCCGATGCAATTATTTTCTAAAAAAAAGGAGTTCAATTAGAAAAATGGTAGGTATCGTCTATTACAATATGGGAAATTTGCAAAGCGTCCGAAACGCCTTTGAAAAGATTGGAGTAAAAGCGGAAGTGGTAACAGAAGGGGAGGAGTTGAAAAAGTATGATAGACTCCTTCTCCCGGGGGTGGGAGCTTTTGGGGACGCAATGGAGCATCTCCGGGAACACAATTTGGTGGAGGCTATCAGAGAGTTTGTCCAGATGGGACGCCCCCTTTTGGGCATCTGTCTGGGTATGCAACTCCTCTTTGAGGAGAGTTCCGAATTTGGCACCCATCGGGGTTTGGGGTTGATACCGGGGAAAGTGGTTCGATTTGACCAAATGCAAATGGAAACTCCCCATAAAATCCCCCATATGGGTTGGAATAAAATGTTTTTTACCCGGCAAACTCCCCTTTTTGCAGGACTCACAAACCCCTATCTCTACTTTGTCCACTCCTACCACGGGGTAACCTCCCCCGACTACACTATAGGAGAGACCTACTACGGCTACAAATTTACCAGTGCCGTCAATCGGCAAAATATTTACGGCTTTCAACCCCACCCGGAAAAATCCCACCGGCAAGGGTTGAAAATTTTGGAAAATTTTTCTAAATTGAAATAAAAAAGGAAGTTTATGACTATTTTTCCGGCAATCGATTTGAAAGATGGAAAAGCGGTGCGGTTGACCAAAGGGGTTATGGAGAGTGCCAAAATCTATAGTAGTGAACCGTGGGAGTTGGCAAAACGATTTGAAGAGATGGGGGCGGAGTGGCTCCATCTGGTAGACCTCAACGGAGCCTTTGCCGGAGAGCCCAAAAATTTGGAGCAGATTGAAAAAATCCGGAAAAATACCAATCTAAAAATCCAACTGGGGGGAGGTATTCGGAGTCGGGAGACTATCCAAAGATATCTCAATTTGGGAATAAACCGGGTAATTTTGGGGAGTGTGTCGGCAAAAAATCCGGAATTGGTAAAAGAGTGGGCGGAGGAGTTTCCAATTGTGGTGGGAATTGATGCCAAAAACGGAATTGTGGCAATCGACGGGTGGGGAAAGAGTGAAGGAATTGGGGCGGAAGAGTTGGCAAAAATCTACCGAAATAGTAAAGTTGAAGCAATTATCGCCACCGATATTAGCCGGGACGGAATGTTGCAAGGGTTAAATATAGAGTTTGTCCGGAAAATAAAGGAGGCCTCCCAAAAACCTACCATTGCCAGTGGAGGGGTTGCATCGATAGAGGATATTAGACGGGCAAAGGAGGCTCAACTGGACGGAGTAATTATTGGAAAAGCCTTTTACGAAAACCGCCTCAATCTATCTGAAGCTTTCCAAATTGCCGGAGGGGTGTAGAGCCTCTCCCCTTTTAGGGGAGGTTTTAATTTCCAATTTCCGATTTTCACCCCCCCACCTTCCATTTAACTGCCCCCCTCTCTTTGGGGCAAAAATGGGAGAGGGGAATTTTGACTTAAAAGCCCGACATCGGGATCGATAAAGCTATTTTTGGAAAGGGACTTCTACTCCAGAAGAGGTAATTTTCTCCAACAGAATATTGAAAAGGGAAATTTTGACCGGGGAGTTTTTGAAACAGGGGAAGTTGAAAGGAGGCGGTAAAATCGATGTTTTCCAATTTGAGAAGGAAGGGGAGAGAAATTTTTTTCCAAAACCCTTGATAAAAACTCCTTTTTAGATTATAATTTCATCAATTGAAACAAAAACGGAGTGTAAAAAAACACCTCTTTGAGGTTGGACAATTCCGAAATTTCGGGATTGGGGTTTCAAAATTTCCGATAACTCTTATCCTTTCAACCGAACCCT
>PUXY01000038.1 GCA_009659955.1 Campylobacterota bacterium
GAAAAAAAGGGGAAAAGGGAGAAGGAGATTTAGAGATGGGAAGTTTTAAAATTGGAGAATTATGGTTTCTCCGTCCCGTTTCAGTTCCATTAAAACATCGCCCCGTTTGGCATCTTTCAAAAGTTGTTTCAATTGGGGAATAGAGTGGATTTCCACCCATTTACCGGTTTTGAGGGTTTTTACCCGGATAATTTGGTCTCCTTTTTTGATTCCCACCATTGCCATATAGGAGTTGGGGGCAACTTTTTCCACCACAACTTTATCCCCCTCCTGTTGAACCACAACCCCCCGTAACATTGGAATATCGTTGAGTTGGGCAATTTGGGGTTTATACTCTCCCAGAGTGGCGGTCAAAGTAATATATTTCCCATTCCGGTAAACTTTGAAGGTAACTTTTTTGCCGGCTCCGGAGAAGGCTATCATATTCCGGAGGGTGGCACCATCTTTCACCGGTTTTCCGTTTACTTCCACAATAATATCCCCCGGTTTAAAGCCCGCTTTTTCGGCAGCAGACCCTTTTACCACAGAGTTGACAAAAACTCCGTGGTCAATTCCGTAAAGTTGTTTTTTGGTGGCGTCGATATTGGAGATTTGAACCCCCAAAAATCCGCGGGTTACTTTTCCCTTTTCGATTAGAGATTTGACCACATATTTGACCATATTACTGGGGATTGCAAATCCGATTCCGTTGTTACCTCCGCTCCGGCTCAAAATGGCGGTATTGATTCCCACCAACCGCCCTTTCAAATCGACCAGAGCCCCTCCGCTATTTCCCGGGTTAATGGGGGCGTCGGTCTGAATGTAGTTTTCATAGCTATTGATTCCCAGAGAATTCCGGTTAATTCCACTGACAATTCCGGCGGTTACACTCTCCCCCAATCCGAAGGGGTTTCCCACCGCCAAAACAATATCCCCAACCTCCAGTTGACTGGAGTTGGCAAAGGTGATGGGGGTCAAATTGGTGGCATCAATCTTCAAAACCGCCAAATCGGTTTCCGGGTCGGTGCCCACCAGTTTGGCTTTAAATTGCCGTCCGTCGGAAAGTTTTACCAAAATTTGGGTGGCTCCGGAAACCACATGGTTATTGGTAACGATATACCCATCGGAGCTTATAATTACCCCACTTCCCAACGCTCTAATTTTCTCTTTTTGGGGAGGTAAAACCGGTGCCCCAAAAAACCGGCGGAAAAAGGGGTCTTCAAAAAAGCGTCGCATCTCCATCGGGATTCGGGCTTTTATTACTTTGGTGGTGGAGATGTTTACCACACTGGGCACTACCTTTTTGACCACCGGAGAGAAGGAGTAGAGTCCATTTCCCTGCCCCGGGAGGAGGCGGGTATAGTTGCTATTGTCCTCTTTGAGGGTGATGGTTCCTGCCATTCCCAGAGAGACCGCTACAATTAAGGAGAGAGCTATCCGCTTCATTGAGCCTCCTTGTGTCAAATTTTCTCCATCAAATATTATACTCTTTTCTCTCTCCCTGTCAAGAGCCGGTAAATATTCTCCCGGTGTTTATAAATTACCACCACCAGAATTATCCAGATTGGGGCGTGGGAGTCGATGGGGAGATTTGGGTAAAAGAGGTAAACCCCTATCACACCGGCGATAAGCCCCGCCAAAGAGGCTACCGAAGAGATTTTTAAAGTTTTTGCCACAACTGCCCAGACCACTACTCCCAAAATTACCGCCCACGGCACCAAAACTATCAAAGCCCCCAAAGTAGTGGCGACCCCCTTTCCCCCTTCAAATTTCATAAAAGGAGAAAAGCAGTGTCCCAAAACCGCCAAAACCGCCATACCCCAAAGCACCGCCGGACAAACCCCCATCATTTTGGCTATTAAAATTGGGAGTGCCCCTTTGAGGGCGTCCAACACCAGAGTTAAAATCGCCAATTTTTTTGCCTTTTGGGGGTCAATCTCTTTCAAAGCCCGGAGAACATTGGTCGCCCCAATATTTCCGCTCCCCACTTGGGTAATATCGATACCCGCCACATATTTGGCAATTAAATAACCGAAGGGGATTCCCCCAATGGTAAAGGAGATTGCATACCAGACCAGAGCCGGTTTAAACCCAAAGAGGGAGAAGAAGAGCCCCAAAAAGAGAAAATAGCCCAAAGTATAGTAGAGGGACATTGTTTACCCTTTCCAAATTTTTTAGTGATTGGTTTCAGAATTATATCCACTGGAAAAGTGGAGGAAAATTGGGGTAAAATTGCTTCAACCCTTTTGATATAATCCATCTTCAAAAAGGACGCTATAATGGTTATTTCCGGTGCAAAAATGGTAATTGAAGCCCTTCTGAAGGAGGGGGTAGAGGTGGTATTTGGCTACCCCGGGGGGGCGATAATGCAAGTTTACGACGAACTCTACAAATACAAGGGAAAAATTAAGCACATTTTGACCAAGCACGAGCAGGGGGCTATCCACGCCGCCGATGGGTATGCCCGGAGTAGTGGAAAGGTGGGGGTTGCCTTTGTAACCAGTGGACCCGGAATTACCAATGCGGTAACTGGAATAGCCACCGCCTACACCGATTCGGTGCCACTGGTGGTAATTTCAGGGCAGGTGCCGGTCAACGCCATTGGAACCGATGCCTTTCAGGAGATTGATGCGGTGGGAATTACCCGCCCCTGCACCAAACACAACTTTCTGGTGAAGAGTGTAGAGGAACTCCCCTTTATTTTGAAGGAGGCTTTCTACCTTGCCCGGAGTGGGAGACCGGGTCCAATCCATATCGATATCCCCAAAGATGTAACAATTAAAGAGGGAAAATTTACCTATCCGGAAAAGATTGAGTTGAAAACCTATCGCCCCACCCTCAAAGGGAATAAACGGGCAATAAAAAGGGCGGTGGAGGCGATAGCTTCCGCCAAAAGACCCCTCTTTTACATTGGAGGGGGAGCGGTCGCCAGTGGAAGTTATAAACTGGTGCGGGAGTTGGTCAAAATTACCCAAATTCCGGCGGTGGAAACTTTGATGGGGCGGGGGGTTCTCCGCCACGATTGCCCCTATCTGTTGGGAATGGTGGGAATGCACGGAAGTTATGCCGCCAATATGGGAATGGCGGAGGCGGATTTAATTATCTCTCTGGGAGCCCGGTTCGATGATAGGGTTACCGGAAAATTGGACGAATTTGCCAAAAATGCCGAAATTGTCCACATCGATATCGACCCTTCCCAGATTGGAAAGGTGGTAGAGACCAAATATCCGATAGTGGGAGACTTGAAACTGGTGTTGGAGGATATGCTTCCGTTGATTGTGGAAAAGGTTACCCCCGAAAGATACCAAGAGTGGCGGGAGTTGGTTTTCCGCTACAACGAACTCCACCCCCTTACCTATCAAGATAGTGATGAGGTGATTAAACCCCAATGGGTAATTGAACGGACTGGGGAGCTTGCCCCCGACGACGCTTTAATTACCACCGATGTGGGGCAACACCAGATGTGGACTGCCCAATTTTACCCTTTCAATTTCCCCCGGCAACTGATTACCAGTGGAGGTTTGGGGACAATGGGATTTGGATTTCCGGCAAGTTTGGGGGTAAAGGAGGCTTTCCCCGATAGGGTGGTTATCAACTTTACCGGCGATGGGAGTATTATGATGAATATTCAAGAGATTTTAACAGGCACCCGATACAAATTGCCGGTAATTAACATAATTCTCAATAACAACTATTTGGGTATGGTTCGCCAATGGCAAACAATGTTTTACCAAGACCGGTTGAGTGAAACCGACCTTTCCGGGGAGCATCAACCCGATTTTGTAAAACTTGCCGAAAGTATGGGAGGGATTGGGTTCAATGTGGAGACCAAAGAGGAGTTTGATAGGGCTTTTAAAGAGGCGTTGGAGAGTGGAAAAGTAGCCTTTTTAAATGTAAAAGTAGACCGGCGGGAAGATGTTTTACCAATGGTTCCCCCCAACTCTCCATTGAAAAACATTTTAGTATTTAAGGAGGGGCAAGAATGAGAAAGGTAATTGCGGTAATAGTGGAGAATGAGCACGGGGTTTTGGCACGGGTGGTAAATATGTTTGCCGCCCGGGGGTATAATATCCTCTCCCTGACCGTCGCCCCAATCCCCAATAGCGACCTCTCCCGAATGACAATAATGAGCGAGGGGGAGCCCAAGGTTTTTGAACAGATTGTAAAACAACTCTACAAACTGATTCCGGTCTACAAAGTTATCGAAAGCGACAATTTTATAGAAAAAGAGATGGCAATGGTAAAATTTTCTCTGGAGAATAATTTGGCAGATATTGACGCCCTTGCCCGGTGCTACAATGGAAGTATTTCCAATGTGGGGGAAGATACCATTGTGGTCAGTGTGGTAGACAGACCGGTCAGGATTGACAACTTTCTCAAAGCTATCAAAAAATTTAAACCAATTGAAATTGTCCGGAGCGGTGTCTCCGTAATTGAAAGATAGGGGGCAAAAATGGGACTGCTTTTCGATATTGTAAAACCTTTCATCTATATGGTAAATCCGGAAACCGCCCACAACTGGACTGAAACAATTTTTGGACTTTACCCAACCTTCCCCTTCTGTTTTAACCATTTGATTGAAAAAAATTTTGTAGATGACCCGATGTTAAATCAAAAAGTGTGGGGGTTGGAGTTTCCTAACCCGGTGGGAAGTGCCGGAGGATTCGATAAAAATGGAAAAATGATTTACGCACTCCCAATTTTGGGATTTGGGTGGGGACAGGTTGGGGCAATTACCCCCCGTCCCCAAGAGGGGAACCCCAAACCCCGGGTTTGGAGATTTCCCAAATTCCGGGCAGTTCAAAACGCCTATGGGTTCAATAATGATGGGGTAGAAGCGATTAAAAGGAGATTGGAGGAGAAACTCCCCTTTACTCTTCCGGTGGGGGCAAATATTGGAAAAAATAAAAATACCCCCGAAGAGAAGGCTATCGACGATTACCGGTTACTGGTAAAGGAGTTGAAAGAGTTGGTGGACTTTTTCGAAATTAATCTCTCCTCCCCCAACACCCCGGGACTCCGGGAACTCCTCACTCGGGAGTTTGTCCAAAACCTCATCGCCCAACTGAAAAAGGAGACCGATAAACCCCTCCTTTTGAAACTCTCCCCCGATATTCCCGATGGGGAGATAGTGGAACTGGTTACCGGAGCAATTGAAGGGGGAGTCGATGGAATTGTGGTTACCAACACCACCACCGACTACTCCTTAATTGAAACTCCAATTAAAAAGGGAGGAATTTCCGGAGAGCCTTTGAAAGAGCGGAGTTTCCGGGTTCTCCAAATTGTGAGCCAATACGCCTTTGGAAAAGTGCCAATTGTCAGTGTAGGAGGTATCGACTCCGCCCAAGAGGCTTATCGGCGGATTAAAGCCGGGGCAACCCTCCTCCAACTCTACACCGCCCTAATTTTCCAAGGTCCCGGAATAGTAGGGGAGATAAATCGGGGATTGGTGGAACTTTTGAAAAAAGATGGCTTTACCCACATCTCCCAAGCAATTGGGGTAGATATCCCCCGGGGAGTTGAGGCAAAAGAAGGGGTTCCACCGGTAACTTCCAACCCCGAAACCTCCCAAAATGGAGGAACAGAGAAGGGAATTACTTCTATTTCCGAAAAAAATACCCACTCTTCTCTCCCATCTCCCCAATTGAAGGAAGGGGAGGAAACCCCGAAAGAGAATACAAGTGGCGAAAAGGGAATTGAAAGGAAAAAAGATAAGGGAGATAGAAGAGATAATAATTGAATCTTCCAATCTATCAGAGGAATATAAGAAAGGAAAGAGAAATTGAGAAACCCTAAGAAATAAAAAAATGGGAAATGTGCTTCCAAAAAGCGGATAAGAAAAAGGGGGAAATAAACTTTTCTATTTCTATTTTTTCCTCTTCTACTTTAAACTGGTA
>PUXY01000039.1 GCA_009659955.1 Campylobacterota bacterium
TTTCAAAATTTCCGATAACTCTTTTCCTTTCACTCTTATCTTCTCCACTGAATCCCCCGGGGAGTGAAACTAAATGAGGGGGCGTAACTTCCCCCCTCTTTTTTATTTCTTTCAACCGAACCCTCCGGGGATTGAGGCTTGTAGAAATAGATTCCTTCCAACATAAAATTAGCTACTTTCAACCGGACTCTCTCTCTGTCAGTTAAAGAGATTGGGCAGATTTTGGAAAGAAAAAATTGAAAACTCCTTCAAATTTTCAAATCAAATTTTGAGAGTGTGTCCATTCTGGAGCAATTCTTTCGAAAGAGGGAAAAAATAAGAGTCTATTTTCCAAAAAGGAAGAAGAGGAAAGATACTCCCCGGTGGAAACTCTTTTGAAATTGCCCCACTTGGACAACTTTTTTCAATTCCCCATTTCCAACTTCTACTGATCAAGGGTAAAGAGGGGAGAGGTAAAAATTTCCACTCCTCTTCCATTGGGGAAGGTTTGGGGCTCTTTGGGAGACTCCCCCTTGAAAACTCCAATTTTTAAGGAGTGTTTAAAAATTTATCCGAAAATTGCAATATCTCCCAATTAGATTAAGATTTGGGAAATTGGGTTGGGGAGTTCCTTTGGGAAATAGACACCCCTACAGAACCCTCAAATTATGACTCTTTATCCACTTCAAATTTTGAGGGTGTCTCCTTGGGAGGTTAAATTAAGGGAGAGAGTTCTTGGGTTGATGGGAAAAAAAGGAAGAAAATTGCCCCTTTCCTCCTTTTACTCCCCTCTACTCCCTACCCTTTTACCTTTTCCACTGAAAAGGAAACCCAATAGGGAGAAAAGATTTGAAATTTGAAATTTGAAAATCCCCTCTCCTCCCCAATCGGTCAAGGTTCCAGAAATGGAAAAGTGGAAATTTTTTTCCTTTTTTTTACTCTTCTCTCTTGGTCAGTGCCACTCTTCTCAAACTTCTAAAAAAAGAAAAAGGGGGCGTATTTCACCCTTTCCCCTCCACATACTCCCAAATCCGGCTCCAGACTGGGGGGGAGAGGGTGATTTGGAGGGGGATAACTTTCAGATTTGGAAGGAGGGGTTGGAGTTTGGGGAAGTCTTTCATTGTGGTAACCACCTGTCGGTGGCGATATTTTTCCACATCTTTGGGGGTAAAAAGGTGGTGGTCTGGGAAAGTTACAACCTCATCAACTTTTACAAAAGGGAGGAGGCGGGTCGGGTTGGCGATGGAGGTTATCAACACTTCTCCGGAGGTGGGGAGGGTTTTTCTCCAAAAATTGACCCCCTCTTTTAAAATAATATCCCCTTTTTGGAGGAAACTCCGGGGGAGGCGGTAACCGCCGGCAGGGAGGCAGAAGGGATTTTTGAGGGGAGTATCAATTAAAATTTCCAATTTTTCTATCGGTTTGTGGAAGGCGTCATCTAAAATTACCACCTCCGCCCCGTGGGAAATTGCCTCTTCAATCCCCCTTTCCCTCTCCTCCGCCACTATCACCAACGCCGGGGTGGAGAGTCCAATCTCCACCGGCTCATCTCCCCCCTCTTCCGGGGTGGCGACCACCTCCCCCCATCGGCTCACCACTTTTACCCCTCTACTCCGGCGTCCGTAACCCCGGGAGACCACTGCCACCCGATATTTTTCCGCCAACTTTTTGGCTATCTCCTTTACCACCGGGGTTTTTCCGCTCCCCCCTACCACTATATTTCCAACTCCGATAATCGGAACTGGAAATTTCCGGTATTTTTTGGGAAATTTCCCGGTGGCAATTGTGCAATAGAGGAGAGAAATAGGGAGTAAAGGGAGAAGGAGGGGATAGTGATACCATCGGGGGTGGCGGAGGAGGGTCTCCCCAAATCGGTAGAGGGGTTGGGGAAATTTCACCGGTTTCTACTCTCCGGAGGTGGCGGGGGTTTTGGAGGTCTCCTCTGGGGATTTCTCTTTTTTCTCTTCTCCTTTGGAGGTGGAGAAGTTTTTGGTAGGTTTCAACTCCGGGGCAATTTTTTGGAAAGTTTCAATGGTTTCTTGGATATTTTTTTCGGTAAATGGGGTGGCAATAAAGCCGGTTTCATAGGCGGAGGGGGCAAAGTAGAATCCCTCCTTCAACATTTTATTGTGGAATTGGGCGTAAAGTTGAATATCGGCGTTATTTACATCGTCGAAATTTTTGGGGGTTTGGGGGGTGAAAAAGAAGCCAAACATTGACCCCACAAAGTTGTAACTGAAGGGGAGGTTATACTCTTTGGCAATCAGATTCATTCCCTCCACCAGTCGCCGGGCTCTCTCCTCCAAAGTTTTGTAAATTTCGGGGTTTTTCTTCAGTTTTTTAATGGTGGCAAGTCCCGCGCTCATCGCCACCGGGTTTCCGCTCAAGGTGCCCGCTTGATAGACGGGACCTTCCGGGGAGAGGAGCTCCATAATCTCTTTCCTTCCCGCCAAAGCCCCCACCGGCATTCCTCCCCCGATAACTTTTCCAAAGGTTACAATATCGGCTTCAATTTTATAAATATCGTAACTCCCCCGGAGGCTTGCCCGGAATCCGCTCATTACCTCATCGAAAATTAAAACTGCCCCATATTTGTTGCAAAGGAGTCTCAACTCTTGGAGGAAGGTGGCATCGGCGGGCACCAATCCCATATTTCCGGCAATGGGTTCAATAATTACTACCCCAATATCTCCCTCTTCAAACGCCTTTTTTACAGATGCAATATCGTTATACTTTGCCAAATAGGTGTGTTTGGTAAAGTCGGCGGGAATTCCGGGGGAGGAGGGGGTTCCAAAGGTGGCAGCCCCGCTCCCCGCCTGCACCAAAAGGGAGTCGCTATGTCCGTGGTAGCACCCTTCAAATTTTAAAATATCGTCTTTTTTACTGAACGCCCGTCCCAATCGAATGGCACTCATAGTAGCTTCAGTTCCGCTATTGACAAATCTAATTAAATCCAGATGGGGGAAGAGTTCCAAAACCTCCTTTGCCAACTCTATTTCAACCCGGGTTGGAGCCCCAAAACTGACCCCCTTTTGCACCGCCTCAATTATCGCCTTTTCAATATCGGGGTCCCGATGTCCAAAAATTAGAGGTCCCCAACTCTGGATAAAGTCCAAATATCTTTTTCCTTCAGTATCAAAAATATACTGCCCCTCTCCCCTCTCAATAAAGGGAGGCTCTCCCCCTACACTTTTAAATGCCCGAACTGGAGAGTTAACTCCCCCTACAATATACCTTTTGGCTTCCTCAATTAAGCCCATCTTAACTCCCTTTTTGATAAAATTATATTAAAAAAAGGGCGATAATGATTGATAAACAGGTTGTAGAAAAATTGGAAAATTTGGCACTGGTTGAGGTGGAAGATAAAGAGAAAATCGCCCGGGAACTGGAGGAGATTGTTGAGTTTGTGGAATTGCTCAATGGGCTTGATATTTCCGATGTGCCGGCGACCTTCTCCCCACTGGATAACCCCACCCCCCTCCGGGAGGATACTCCCCAACGGAGTGATGTAATTGAAAAAGTTTTGGAGAATGCCCCCAAACGGGAGGGGTATTTCTTTGTGGTTCCCCAAATTATTGAATAGGAAAATCGATGGCAGGCTACACCCTTGAACAACTTTTGAAAAGTATCAAAAAGCACGGAGGTTCCGACCTCCACTTGAATGTGGGAAATCCGCCCCGACTCCGGAAAAATGGGGCGTTGAAACCCCTCAAACTCCCCAATTTGACCAATCAAGATGTAATTGACCTCTGTTACTCTGTCCTCAATGAAAAGCAGAAAGTCCAATTTGAAAGTAATCTGGAGTTGGACTTCTCCTTTGAAATCCCCGGGGTTTCCCGGTTCCGGGCAAACTACTTTTTTGAACGGGAGAATATGGCGGCGGTTTTCCGGATAATCCCCGAACGCCCCCTCTCTCTGGACGAACTCAACGCCCCCAAAGTTTTCAAAAAGATTGTCCGCCGGGAGAAGGGATTGGTTTTGGTAACAGGTCCCACCGGGTCGGGGAAATCTACCACTTTGGCGGCGATGATAAACGAAATTAACGAAAATTTCTACAAACATATTTTGACCATTGAAGACCCGATAGAGTTTGTCCACCAACATAAAAAGTCCCTGATCTCCCAAAGGGAGGTGGGGCGGGATACCCTCACCTTTGCCAACGCCCTCAAATCTGCCCTCCGGGAAGACCCCGATGTAATTCTGATTGGGGAGATGCGGGATAAAGAGACAATTGGAGCTGCCATTACCGCCGCGGAAACGGGGCATTTGGTTTTTGGAACCCTCCACACCAACTCCGCCGCCCAAACCATCAACCGGATTATCAATGTTTTTCCGGCGGAGGAGCAAGCCCAAATCCGAACCCAACTTTCAATGGCGTTATTGGCGGTAATTGCCCAAGTTCTCCTCCCCAAACGGACTGGGGGACGGGTCGCCGCCCACGAAATTTTGATAGTAAATCCGGCAATCTCCAACCTAATCCGGGAGAATAAAATCCAACAAATCTACTCCCAAATGCAGATGGGGCAACAGAATACCGGAATGCAGACTATGAACCAATCTTTGGCTTATTATGTCCAGAAAAAAGTGGTGGACAAAGAGGTCGCCCTCTCCTACTCCACCAAACCGGACGAACTCCGGAAAATGATTGGGGTTTAAAAAATGGGGCACCCCAACCCCGACCTACTCCTCTCCAGTTACGACTACCATCTCCCCCCGGAGTTGATAGCCAAATATCCGGTAACTCCCCGGGACTCTGCCCGGCTTTTGGTCTACAATCGGCAAACCGGGGAAATTACCGACGCAATTTTCCGGGATTTGTTGGAGTTTGTGCCGGAGGGTGTCCATTTTATTTTCAACGATACCAAAGTTATCAAAGCCCGGCTCAAAGGGGAGAAAGAGACCGGGGGGAAGATTGAACTTCTCCTCAATCGCCCCCTCCCCGATGGAAAATTTCAGGTCTATATCCGGGGGAGGGTCAAACCGGGCACCCGATTGATTTTTGGAGGGGGGAGTTTGACCGGGGAGGTGGTGGAGCTCCTCCCAGATGGGAGTAGGATAGTCCAGTTCCAGAATCGGGAGGGGGAGAGATTGGAATTTCCCACCCTCCTTCCCTATTTGGAAAAGTTGGGGGAGGTGCCAATCCCCCCCTATCTCCAACGGGAGGCGGAGAGAATCGACGAACTCCACTACCAAACCATTTTTGCCCGCCGGGAGGGGGCGGTTGCCTCTCCGACTGCTTCCCTCCATTTTACCCCGGAGTTGATGGAAAAAATCCCTTTGAAACACTTTTTGACCCTCCATGTGGGGGCGGGCACCTTCAAACCGGTGGAGGTGGAGAATATTTTGGAGCATCAAATCCATTCGGAGTATTACCAAATTCCCGGGGAGACCGCCCAAATTATCGACTCCTCCGCCCCAATTTTGGCGGTGGGCACCACCTCCACCCGGTCGATTGAGTATTACCATCGGACTAAAAAGCGGTTTGGGGAGTGCGACCTTTTCCTCCACCCCCTCAACCCTCCCCAACGGGTTACCCACCTATTGACCAATTTCCACCTCCCCAAATCGACCCTTCTAATGTTGGTCTCCGCCTTTGTGGGACGGGAGAAGTGTTTGGAACTCTACCGCTATGCCATCGATAAAAAGTATCGATTCTACTCCTATGGGGACGCAATGTTGATTCTGTAGCCGGCAGGATTCAGGTTTTTTCAATTTTCAAGGGGTAAAATAGTATAGAATAGGGAGATAAAGAGGAGGAGAGCGTTCAAGGAGTAATTGGCAATGAAAATTTTACTGGTGAGAAATGATAGGCTTGGGAATCTAATCTGCACCACCCCGGTGATAGAGGCGTTGCGTCGCCACTATCCCACCGCCCAGATAGATATTGTGGTGAAT
>PUXY01000040.1 GCA_009659955.1 Campylobacterota bacterium
TTTTTCATATTTCGGGGCGGGAAATAACGCAACCATCGGAAAATTGACCCCCTACAATATATACAATTATTACAATATATACAATATATAGAGAGACTTTTATTTAAAAAACTGATTAGGAAGAAGAAAGAAGACTACCCCTTCAAAGTTAGTCTACCCTTCAAAGTTAACCTACCCTTCCAAAGTCATCTACCCTTTACTTACCTCCCTCCGTTATAAGCTTTATTTCTACACCTAAAGACCTTTGAAAGTCTTATAACTTACATTTACCAGTCTAACTCCCAAATCTCCGTCCCCTATAGTAGGGGGTAAATAATCCGCCCGCCACGCCCCGCCCGCCGGGGTTTTTCATATAATCCCCGAAAAAAGGAGAAAAAAATGAGAGTAACCCTTTCCGAAATGTTCAACTCTACCCACTTGGGCAGTCGACACAACGGGGAAAAGGTGAGGGAACTTATCAAACCTCACCTTGACCGGGGGGAGAGAGTAGTTTTAGACTTCCGCAGGGTTGAGGTAGCCACCCAAGCCTTTTTGGACGAAATTTTCGGAATTTTCGTCCGGGCGTTCGGGGTGGAATATATAAAAGGAAAGCTTCTAATAGAAAACACCTCCCCCGCGATCAAACAGACGATAAACTTTGTTATCTCCTACTCCAAAAAACGCTAATTTCCCCCTTCTTTCCCTTTCTAATAATTCACGCATACTTTTTTGACGCCACACTCTTTCCTTATCCTTTCCACAACCCCCGGAAGTATATGTTTTCTTTTTATCTCCAACCGGGGGAAGATGAGGTATCGTCCACGGCAATAACGGGCGTGGAAGTCGGATTTATTCTCCAGTAACTCCCATTCCCGTGGGGTGAGGGAGGCTCCACGAAATAAAGTATCTGGGAAAAGGGTGCCGTTAATGGTGAATTTATGCACAAACAGAAAAATGTTGTAGTGCTTTGATTGTGGTGAAAGACTGAATGTATAACAGATTTTTTTTATAGGTGAACCGGGTCGAAAAGCAAAAATTTCCATTTCTCTCCTTTTTTGAATTTAAATACCTCCAACTTCCTCCCAATCTCCCCCGCCCGCCCGTCATCGGCAACTTTAGCTATAATAGCTAAAAAAGGGGATTGTATGATACAGATGACTATACCAAAACTGCCGCCATCTGTTAATAACTATTGGGGGGCAAAGTGTGTTGGGGAAAGAGTTAGAAGGTGGTTAAGCAAAGAAGGGAGAGAATTTAAAGAACTGGTGAATTGGGTTGGGAGAGCGGGGAATGTTCGCCCAATTACTGGGGAAGTGGAATTGGAGGTAGTTTTTTATATTTCGCGGGATAGGGATTTAGACAACTTTTTAAAGTCTCTATTGGACTCTTTACAGGGAGTAACTTATTTCAATGATAAACAGGTATATAAAATATTAGCAGAGAAAAAGAGGGTAAAAAAGGGAGAGGAAAGGGTTGAGGTGATAATCAGGGAAATAAATGTAAAATGAAAGTAAAATAATTGGAAAGGAAAGTAAATGGGGAGTAAAAATAGAAAAAAGCGAAAAAGTAAAGAGGTAATGGAAAGATTGATAGAGGAACTTAAGAATAATGGGGGGGTTGTGATTGACGCTTGTAGGGCGGTGGGGGTAGGGAAGACTACTTTTTATAGGTGGCAGAAAGAAGATGAAGAATTTAGAAAGAAGGTAGAAGAGGCAGTGGAGCTAGGGAATTTAGAGTTAATCGACTTGGGGGTAAAAACCCTCAAGCAGAAGATAGAGGAAGGGGATTTAACCGCCACAATCTTTGTCCTTAAAACCCTAGGGAAAAGGCGGGGATTTACAGAACGGGTGGAACTGGAAAAAAAAGATGTAGAAGAATTTTCCTCCACCAAAATCCAAATTTATCTTCCTAAAAAGGGAGGGGGTGAGTGAGTTGGAAAGACCTTTTCCCAAGGGAAGGGCGGTTTTTTGAAACCGAACGGGGAATTTTATACCGGGGGGAAGCCATCGAAACGATGGGGAATTTTCCCGGGCAAATTTTTGACGCCATTATTACCGACCCTCCATACGGGGTTACTGATTTTAGGTGGGATAGCGTTATCCCTTTTCCGGAAATGTGGGGGGAATTAAAACGGATAAGAAAAGACCGAACGGCTATTTTGATTTTCGGGAGCGAGCCATTTAGTAGCCAGTTGAGGTTAAGTAACCTCCGGGAGTTTAAATACGATTGGTATTGGAAGAAGAGCAGGAAAACTAACTTCCCTAACGCCAAACGACAACCCCTCCGAAATGTTGAAATTATTAGTGTCTTTTATAGGAGGCAACCCGCTTACAATCCCCAAGGGTTAAAGCCTTGTAAGGTGTTGCACAAAGAAAAGAAATATAAAATGAACGAGGGTGGTTTTAAAAAAAGAAGCCTTGGCACCAGATATATTCAAAGGTATGCGAATTACCCAACCCAGATGATAGAATTTAAGTCTCCTTTAGCAATTTGCCACCCTACTCAAAAACCCCTTCCCTTATTGGAATACCTCATCAAAACCTACACCAACGAGGGAGATTTGATTTTGGATTTTACCGCCGGTAGTGGAACTACATTGGTGGCAGCGGAAAAGTTCAATCGTCGGTGGATTGGAATTGAATTGGAAGAAAAATATTGCGAAATAGCCGTCAAAAGGCTAAAGGAGCTGGGTGTTGATAATTAAACCCCAACCCCGCCAAGAAAAGTTTTTATCTTCAACCGCCGATATTGTAATTTACGGCGGTGCTGCCGGTGGAGGCAAAACCTTTGCCCTCCTTTTAGAGCCTCTTTATGATATAGATAAAAGTTGTTTTTCTTCCGTTATTTTTAGAAGAAACTTAACTCAAGTGAAAGCCCCGGGTGGTCTTTGGGACACTGCTTCCCAGATTTATCCATTGTTGGGGGCGGAGTCCAAAATTAGTAATTACGAATGGATTTTTCCGGCCGGGGCAAAGGTAAAATTTGGATATTTAGAGTTAGAAAAAGATGTCTACAGGTATCAGGGGGCTCAAATCCCCCTGATAATGTTTGATGAGTTAACCCACTTCACGGAATTTCAGTTTTTCTATATGCTCTCCCGAAACCGAACTGCCTGCCACGGAGTAAAATCCAGAATTAGAGCCACCACCAACCCAGACGCCGATAGTTGGGTTCGAAAGCTTTTGGACTGGTGGATAGGTGAGGACGGCTATCCTATCCGGGAAAGGGCGGGGGTGTTGAGGTATTTTATCCGCCTAGATGGCGAGATAATCTGGGGTAATTCAAAAGAGGAGTTAAAGGAAAGATATCCGGGCTCTCTTCCTCTGTCATTTACCTTTATTCCTGCTACATTGAAAGATAATCAAAAATTATTAGAGAGCGACCCCCATTATTTGGCTAATTTGAACGCACTCCCCCGGGTTGAACGGGAGAGACTTTTGGGGGGTAACTGGAACATTAAATCATCTGCTGGTCTTTATTTTAAGCGTGAATATTTCAAAGTTGTAGATAATATTCCCGGTAGGGTGGTTCGCTCAATCCGTGGGTGGGACTTTGCGTGGACAGAACCCACAGGGGAAAATGATCCGGACTGGACAGCATCTGTCCGGGTTGAATTACTTGAAAATGGTGAAATTGTTATTACCGATGTAGTTCGGACAAGAGGAACCCCCGCTAAAGTCGAGACCTTTTTTTCTTCCATTCTCCAACAGGACGGGAGGGGTGTTATCCAAGTGATTCCAGAAGACCCCTCCGCCGGGAAATATGTTGCGGAGAAGTTGAAAATAGCCAACTCTTCTTTTCCAATTTTGACCGAAAGACCGATAAAGGACAAAATCGCCCGGGCTTTACCAGTTTCCTCTTTAGCAGAAAGAGGAAAAATTTACCTTCTCCGTGCGGAATGGAATTCTCCTTTTTTGTCTGAATTAGAGCTATTCCCGGAGGGTAGGCACGATGATATGGTAGATGCCTTTACCACTGCTGTTAATACTCTTCAGTCTACCGGTGGGGGAATTGAGACTTTTACTATAAAGGGGTTGTAATGAAGTTTTTAAATGAAAAGGAACTTTTGGAAACTTTACGGGAACTTGATGTCCCAGAGTGGAAAATTAAAGAAATAGTTGATAGGTTCAAAGGAAAGTTGATATATTTTCGCAAAAAAATTGTCAACAAGGAGTTAAAGAAGAGATACGCGAGGTTAATAAGAGTCGGGTATACCCGACAACAGGCTGTTGAGATGCTTGAACGGGAGTTTGAACTTCCGAAATATCGAGTTATGAGGATAACAAGGGGGTTAAATGGGAAAGATTGATTTTAAAAAAGAGGCAGAGGAAGTAGCCAACCGGATTTTGAATAATTTCCTAATCAAGTCCATCGATGAGTGGAGTGTAAAAGAGCTGAAGCAAATGGTTTTAGAGGAGTTGAAGAAATACAATGAAGAGGTGCAAAAAGAAATAGAAAAAAAATTGATTGAGATTGTTGGGGGATTATATTTTGTTAACCAAATTCCGGAATTGGTGGTAACCCCTCTTTTATTATCGGAGATGCTCTACGATAGGGCGGTGGAGACAGCAAGAAAGGCAACTATCATTTTGAGAGATGCTCAAAAAAACAAAGAGACGATTAAAAAAATAGCCCTTAAATTGTATGAGGGCTATGATTTTAACGATGAAGAGGTTTTGAAAGTAAAAAAAGAATTACCAAGGTATCTTCAAAAAGCATTGGATAAAAAAAGTGTTTTGAAAGAAGTAAAGAAGTTGAAAACGACCCATTTGCGGGTCGCTTATTTAGATTATTTGGAAATTTTGGAAAAGGGGACGGAAAAAGAAATAAACGAGAAAATAAAGGTCGCTTTGGAGGAAAAAGCCCGGTATTATGCAAACAGGATAGCCAGAACCGAAACCCATCGGGCTTTTATGAGTAAGAGGGCAAAGGAGATTTTGGAAGATGATGAGGTGGAATTTGTGAAATATAACCTCAACCCCCACCACAAACTAATAGATGTTTGCGACTTTTACGCAAATTTGGATTTAGGTTGGGGGAGAGGAGTTTACCCTAAAAAAGAGATGAGGACTCTGCCACTCCATCCCCATTGCAATTGCACATATTCCCCAATTTATAAAAAAATTAAAGGGGAAAAGCGTGATTGGCAGACCGCCCAAAAGGAAGTTTTTTCCCAATTTTCGGAGGAGAAACAACGGGAGATTGCAGGGAGCTGGGATAAACTGCAAAGGATTTTGAGGGGGGAGAATGTTGAAAAAGTTTATAACGAGGGGATAAAAAGAAGATATAGAGTAAGAAAATATGTAGATATCTTTAAAAAAGAGGAGAAGGGGTAGCTATTCCTTCTCAACTTTTATACTTTCGGTTACTTCCCTTTCAATCTCCGCCCAACTCTCTTGCGTTACTGATGATAGAGTATTCTTTAATATTTGTAGAGTTTTTTGCTTTTTATAAGTGGGCGAATCTGTTAATAAGTCAACTTCTTTTAGAACTTCTATCTCCTTTAATGGATCAGATATACTGAAGTCTTTTTCATAGTTCACCTTTACAGGACTTACTAATTTGATGTATTTAAACGCCATTTCCCACATCCTAATCTCAAAATCCTCCAGTTTGTTTGCGAACTTACTCAAGCTTGAATTTAACCCTTGAAACTTTAATTCCAAGGCGATTCCTGATTCTTGAGACCTATTGGTTTCAATGTTGTAGGTTATGTCTTTGATTTTGTCCTCAATCCGTTGGATTCTATTTTGGAGTATTTCCGCTGGAGCTGGAGGCGGAGCAATGAATCCGGGTCTTTCGAACCCTTTCCCATATTTCAGGGCGTTATTGGTAGAGATGGCGATTTCAACCCCGCTTATTACATCTGTATTGATTGTAAGAAGCGGGAAAGTCTGTTGGCGGAGAATATCATCAAGTTGACTGGTCAAGTTAAAGTGTTTAACCGCCAATTCCCCTATTTCTGTAAATTCCCCAATAGTTGGGAAGCCCCCATCTTCTGAAAATATTAGAACGGGACATTCTCCCAACCCGTGGGTGCCTTCCTTGATTGGTTTGTCAGTTTCGGGTTGATAAATCCTCCACCCCATTTCGTCAAATTCTTTCCAGATGGTTTGGGGAGATGTATATATCCCCCCAACCGGTTCATACTCCTCCTCCCACTTTATTCTCTTAAACCCTCCTTTTTCGTTCAATTCATACTCAATAATTTTTTCCGGGGGAATAAATTGGAAAAATGGAAGAGCTCTTTGCTCTATCTGATTTTTGTAGTTCGATGGTATATCTATCGGCATATCAACCAATACCAACCCAACCCCCCGTAATTTTGCGTTTACTGCAAAATTCTGCATAAAAACATCTATCGAGTTCCCTCTCCTGTCTGCGTCCAGCATTATTTCCAGTGCTATCTCACTCCCCCCTGTTTCTCTGGTTGGGAGCTTTTTAAACAAATATCCAATATATCGATTTACATCTTTAGCGATTCCAACTTCTAAAGTTGCAATGCTTTTCCTATCCCTAAATTTCTCATCTGTCTCCCGAGGAAATTTCTGTAAATAGCTTTTGTTGTAGAACCCTCCAGAGATATAATATGCATCTATTACTTTTTCCCACTTTTCTACTGCTTCAAAAAAATCCATCTCTATACCTCCTTATACATATTGTCGACTTTTTTTAATACTTCCTTGACGCTTTCTTCAAGGAAATTATCCCCCTTATATCCCGGGTGATTTACCACCCGCGTGAATACCCATCTATCCAGACTGGTGAACCTTAAGACCTTTTTTCTTTTGGGGGTTATTTTGTGGGGCTTACTTCCATACACCACGAAATTCGCGTAATTTATTTTTTTCCCTTTCCAATCTACCAACATATTGGAGTCGTCTATCCAGACGATACCTGCCTCTTTCTTGATCCTGTATAGAACATTTCTATACATTATCCCAGTTCGGTAATGTCTTACGATTTTTTTTCTTACCAGATTCCACACTTCTAAAGTCACCTTTTTCGTTAACGGGGCGGTTGTTATCAATCTGTCGAGAGCTTTGAATAATTCCTCAATGCTCCCCAATAGTTCAACCTTCATATGGGAGCCCTTTAAGGGTTACTTTTATTGCCCCGGCTTTTATATTTTCAAGCCGGTCTTCATCTGT
The DNA here is from genome assembly GCA_009659955.1 of Campylobacterota bacterium. GTDB lineage: Bacteria > Campylobacterota > Campylobacteria > Campylobacterales > Nautiliaceae > PUXY01. The sequence goes on from PUXY01000040.1 coordinate 7,131, forward strand.
TACCAACCCTTCAACTTGAACAAGGGCTGGTATTTCGTAAAGTTTTTTTCTTATGTTTTTTGTAACATCCAGAAATTGCCGGTATAACTCTGGGATATCGTTTTTCAAGTCAAGACCTACCACAATTATTAAGTGGAGGTCTGCCAAACTCCCCCTGTAGTCTACAGAAGAAACGACAATCCTTGCCAAGGGGGTGTTTACGCTTTTCCCCGCACCCTTTTCCAACCCTATTTCCACACTTTTGAAAATCCCCAATTCCTCAAGTTTGCTTTTTATTTCTTCAAGATAGCCGTAAAACATTTTACCCCCTCATTACCGGTATAGTGAAGGATATTTGTTGTAGGCTTTTTTCAAATTCTTCTTTGTAGATTTCATATTTTTCCTTCATTCCCTCCGCTTCTAAATTGATTTTTGCTATTTCCATATAAACAAGAGCTTTAGTTAACTTCTCCGCCCAAAAAGGGTCGGTGATTCCAAGCTTTTCGGTTACCTCTTTGTATTTTTGCCCCTCTATAACTTCCAATTCCTCTTCTGTAACTCCATTTATTAGGAATTTATCAAGGTATTCAAACAGCATTTTTTCCCTTTTTTCTCTGAATATTACCCCCGATAACGACCATTTTTCTAAAAAATGGTTTTTTTAACTTTTACAATTGGAGTAAAAAAGGGAGGCTATGGAGGAACTAATCAAAAAATTACAAGATGAAGGGAAGATTTCCCAAGAGGTTGCGAATGTTCTATTGAACAAATTTAAGGAAGTGAAACAAAAATTGACTTCGTTGGAAAAGGAGAAAAGTCAACTTGAAGAAACCCTCAAAAAAATAGAAGTGAATAAAACTACTCTTCAAAAGCAGTTGGAGACCCTTGAGGAAAAAATCAAAAAAGCAAAGGAGGAGGGAAAAAATGAGGTTGTGAAGCTATTGGAAGAGGAACGCTTAAGTAAAGAGAGCCTCCAAAGAGAATTGGAGGAATTGAAAAAACAAAAAGAGGAACTACAAAAGAGAACCATTCTTCAGAGCATTTTACAAAATTATGAAGTGATTGACCCGGAGCTTGTAGAAGAAGTTTTATTGAAACGGGTCAAGGTGATTGAAGGACAATTATTCTTAAATAATCTTCCCCTCAAAGAAGGGGTAGAGCAATTTTTTAAAGAAAAGCCCCATTTGATCAGAGCAAAGGGAACCCCCGGCAGTGGCGGAAGTGAAAAAGATATTCCTACCACCGATAACGGGGAAGTGAATTTAACCCAAATGTGGGCAAGAAAACTTGGAATAAAACTTCAATAATTAGTAAGGAGAAAAAATGGGTTACACTAAATTAGCAGATGTTCTAACAAGAGCTCTTTGGACAAAAGAATTCAGAAACGATGCCCCTTTTATTAAGAGCATTCTGAACTCTGGGATTTTTACTATTGACCCCCGGGTTGATTCTGTAGTCAACTCTGCTGAGGCGGGGCAGATTATCGAAATTCCTTTCATAAACACTCCAGATTACATTGAACCCTCAATTGCAGATGACTCTACTAATGAGATAATCTCAACTGGAGTCAATTACGGGCGACAATATGGGGTGTTGGGGCTTTACGCAAAAAGTTGGGGAACCTCCCTTCTAGCGGAGGTTTTTTCCAGCTCCGACCCATTGCGATTCTTTAGGGATTATGTAGGTCGATATTGGGGAGAGGATTTAGAGCGACGGATTGTAATGTCCCTACGGGGGATATTGGGGGCTAATATTAATAGTAATAATGGGGACTTGGTTTTGGATGTCGCAGATGACACCGAGGACGGAGCCCCCATTTTATTGGACGCTTCCATTTTGATTGACGCAAAGGGGTTGGTAGGTGAACTTCAAGATAGCTTCCAAAAGTTGTTTGTCCACTCTAAGGTTTACCAAGACCTCCAGAAACAAAACTTGGTGGAAGTTATACCCCCATCTGAACAAGCCCCAATGGGACTGAAAAAATTCGGTGATTATGAATTGATTGTAAGCGACTTAATGCCCGTGATCGAGGGCGACAACAAAAAATCGTATGTCAGTGTAATAGCAAAGAGGGGGGCGTTTGTTTATTCTCAAAAGGATTTATCAAAAACGGCCATAAAGGCCGTGGAGTATTACAACAATCCAAAGGCCGGGAACGGAGCCGGGATTGAAGAGCTTATTTCAAGGAACGCTTTCCTTGTTCATCCTTTAGGGTGGAGCTTTGATAAGGCGAAAATTACGAATGTTTCTCCATCTCTGGCGGACTTGGCTACACCAGATGTATGGAGCCGAGTTTATAGACAACAAAACACCAATTTCATCTTCGTAATTACTAATTAAGTTAAAGGAGGTGAGAATGAGTAGAAAACAAGAGAATTTGTCCGATATTATCAAAAAATGGCGGAAAAAAAGAGGAGGTAAATAATGGCTGTAAATAGGAACTTTGTTCAGAACTATTTCATTGGGGGAGGGCAGTTATATGTGAGTCTTGACGGAGTCTGGAAATACTTTGGGCAGACAGAGTCTGTCCAGATCTCTTTCTCCACCGACAAGGTGGAGCATAACAATTCGGAAGGTGAGGTAATAGTCCCTGACCTACAGCTGACAAAGAGTATTAAAGGGGAAGTAACAATTGAGACCGCTGACCTTAACCCCCAAACTTTGGCTTTGGCTTTTATGGGAGAGTATGAGGAAAGCCGACAATCTGCCCAAACCGGGCTATCTGTAAGCGTCACCCCAATTGGGGGAGGTGTCTACCCACTGGGGTATGCTGGGGTCAAGAATGTGGAAGTAAAAGACTCCGACGGGAATGTTGCAGTAGAAGGAGTCGACTATTCCGTTATCTACCCCAACGGATTGATTGAGTTTGCAACCGATTCTTCCTTTGTTGGAAAGGATTTGACTATTACCTTTGATGTTGAAGAGAAGGTAATTAGAGAGTTCAAAGCTCTCAACCAAACCTCAAGAGAGGTTGGATTGATGTTTATAGCCGAACCTCTCCACGGGAAAAGGGAGGGATTTGAAATTTTCCGGACTATTCTATCATTGGACGGAGAATATTCCCTCAAGAGCCCGGAAGATGTCAAAAAAATCACTCTTAAAGGGCAGGTTCTGGCTGATTTAAATCGTCCTGTAGGGGAGCAGTATTTTCGCCGGTGGGAGATTGAATGAGAGCTGAAAAAAGAATAAAAATTGGTGATAAAGAGGTAGTAGTTAAAGAGGCAAGTATTAAAACCATCTTCAAGCTTGCTTCTGACTTATATACTGCCCCCTATGAATTTATTCAGGAAAATACCTCCCTTTCCCGGGAGGAGTTTGAAGAATTGCCCGCGTGGGCTTTCAAAAAAATTGAGGAGGCTTTTATTAGCCTCAATCCCGACTTGTTCGATGGAAAGGGTGTGGAAGAAGCAATTGATAAAAAAAAATTGAAGAGTTAGTTGCGTTTCTCTACTCCTCTGGACACACCCACCCGGAGGAGTATGGTTATTCTTTCTTCAGAACATCAGTTGAATTCACGATTAAAAGACAGAATGAAAATGTTAAGAAGATAGCCATTGCCTTCAGAATGGCACAATACGCAAAAAAAGACACCTTCCAAAAATTTCTCGCTTCATTGGACTATCGAACCCCCGCTGAGCAAAACAAAAATTTCCCAAAATCCCTTTAAAAAGGTGGAGAATGGACAAAAAGTTAACTATTCAAATAGTAGCCAACACCCAAAAAGCTGTGAAAGAGATAGAAAACTTAAAGAAAGAGATAGAAACTTTTTCCAAAGATGTAGAAAAAAATAACAAAACTCTAAAAGAACAGGAAAAACAATTCCTTAATATTGCCTCGTCTCTTAAAAAAATAGCCGTTGGATTCGCTTCCTTTGAAGTTTTGAAAGGGGCGGTTTCCTCTGTGGCTAATTTTGAACAATCTTTAAGTAGGTTGGGGGCTATTTCCCAAGCCTCCGCCTCCCAACTGGAGCAGTTGAAACAGAAAGCAATTGAACTGGGCGGGACAACAGAATATTCTTCCTCCCAAGTTGTGGAGGGAATGAATTACCTTGCAATGGCGGGGCTGAAAACAAATGAAATTCTCCAATCGACTGCCGATGTTTTGAATTTGGCAACTATTGGGCAAATGGATTTAGCCCGTGCAAGTGATATTGCCTCTAATATTCTCTCTGGCTTTGCTCTGAAAGCTGACCAAATGAAATGGGTGGTCGATGTTATGGCTACCACTATCACCAACGCCAACACAAATATTGAACAATTAGGGGAAGCAATGAAGTATGTTGCCCCCACTGCCCACGCTTTGGGGGTTTCTTTAGAAGAGACTTCTGTAGCCATCGGAGTGCTTTCGAACGCCGGGCTACAAGGCTCAATAGCAGGGACTAACCTTGCGATGGTATTAACCCGATTGACCGCCCCTGTTGGAGGTGCCAAAGAAGCCTTAAAAAAATTGGGGGTTGAGGTATTTGATGCCAACGGAAAATTCATCGGTTTGCAAAAAAGCCTCCTTCTTTTAAAAGATAGACTTCAGGGACTTTCTCAACAACAAAAAATATCGGTTTTGAAAGATATTTTTGGGCAGGAAGCATTAAAAGCAGTATTAGTTTTGTTGGGGGAGGTAGATAAAAGTTACTCCAAACTTTTAAATAAAGTAAAGAACTCATCTGGAGCCAGTGAGAAGATGGCTAAACAAATGAGGGACACTCTCCAAGGAGCTTATAGAACTTTGGTGAGCTCTTTGGAAAAACTGGCTCTAACCATTGGGCAGGAATTATTGCCGGCTATGACCGCCTTTATTAAGGCAGTTGCTGAAGGTGTGAACGAGGTAACAGACTTTTACAACTCCCATAAAGAATTAATAAATGCGGTAGCTTTATTAGGGGGAAGTTATTTAATTTTGAATAGAGCTTTGACCGCCTTTACTGTATTGGTTGGGGCTCAAGGTTTAGCTCAAATTGGTTCATTTGCAGGGGCAATTGGGTTATTGACCCAAAATATAAAAAAGCTGGGGGTCGCTATTCTGGGGTTGGTAAGAGCTAACCCAGTTTTGATGGCGTTGTCCGGAGCTTTGTTAGCAGTTAACGCCTTAATTGATAAAGAAAGAGAAGAGATAGAGGAGTTAAACAAGGCGACCGATAAATTAGTGGAGAGTAACCAGAAATTTAACGATATTCTCCGGCAAGTTCAAGCTAATATGAAGTTTACAAATGGGCGGTCTGAACTTAAATTAACTGCCCAACAGATAGATGACCTTCGGAAGAAAACTGAAAAGTTAAAAGAGGAGACAGAAAAACAAATTAAAGACCTCCAAAAAAGGGCGGAGGAAGGGGACAACATATGGGATAAAATGCTTGGACTCTCCAAAGAGGAGCAGTATAAGAGGGAGATAGATGTCTTACAAAAGAGACTGAAAACCCTTGATTTGATTCAGAAAAAATTGTCTACAGCTAAACCCTTCGAAAGAACCGCTAATTCTGCTGTGCAAGCCTCCCAAAAAACCGAGGAATTGACCGCCAAAGAGAGGAACTATTTAGCACAGCTCAATAGTCGTCTTAATGCGGAGATAAATAACTACAAAACCCTTGACCAGTTGCGTGATGAAGAACTAAAGAAAGCCCAACAAATGTTGGGGAATTCAAAAGCTTTTGAAAAGGCTAAAGAGCAAATCGTAAAAACCTACGCGATTAAACAACTCCGAAACATCAAAGCAAGTTATCAGGAAAGGATTCGAACCCACCAGACCACTATCAACCAATTGGAGCAGAAAGAAAAGGAATTATCTGCCCAGATTGAAAGAATTCAAAAAGACCTCAATAAAAGATTGAGAACCCTTGAATTGCAAAGGGTTAACGATATAGAGGAGATAGAAAACAAAATCCACCAAATAAAAATGGCGGGTGTCTCTGATTATGAAAAGTATTTAGATAAACAGAAACAAGCGGAGGTCTTACTCTCAAAAGCTAAAGAGGCAATTAGAGAAGGGGAGTTGCAACAAGCCCGCCGATATATGAACCAATACCAAACCATCGTGGAAAGCTTGGCAAATACAGAAATTAAAGAGGGTGAAAAAATAAGGGTTTCGAGAAAAGAGGCAAACCAGTATGCAATAAACGCCCTTAAAAAATTGGAAGAGGTTACTAATAATTATTACGCCCGAGCTAAACAAATGGAAAAAAGCCGGGCAAACGAAAAATTGGAGCATCTCCGGGCGGAATTGGAAGCCACCAAAGCCCAGATGGAATTGGAGCTACAACGCCTCCAGTTGGAAAAGCAACTGGTTGAACAATTGACAGGCAAAAAAATAGTTTTAGACACTACAGAAGCGGAGAATAAAGTTAAGGAACTACAAGCCCAAATTGACGAACTGGATAAAAAACTGGGCAATAAAAAAGTAGAAGTGGACACTACCCCCGCCAAACAAGAGTTGGAGGGAGTTGCGGACACCACCCAAATTAAAGTGGAAGCCGATGCAACCCCCGCCAAAGAGGAAGTAAACCAGTTAAAAAGTGAAGTTGAAAATTCCCACCCTTCTATTAAAGTGGAAGCCGATACTATAGAAGCTGTTGAAAAAGCAAAAAGTTTCGTTGAGGTCACCAATGAATTGATAGCCTCCGTAAAGGTTAAGTCTGATATTTCAGATGCCTTAAAAGCATTGGACGAAATTCCACGGGTAATAACTACCACCCACTACATAAAAACAATTGAAACCCACGCAACTGGAGGATTGGCGGGGTTTAGAAAATATACTGGGAAAATCCCCGGTGATGACCCAATGAATAGCGACGATGTTCCGGCTCTTCTTACACGGGGGGAGTTTGTGGTGAGACGGGACGCTGTAAAACATTACGGCGTTGATTTCCTTTACAGACTCAATAGCAAACTCCTCCCGAAATTTGCAACTGGAGGTTTGGTAGATATTCAACGCCCCCAAGTTCTTACTTCTCAACTCTCCTCCGCCTCTTCTGATTTTTCTTCTTCATTTGGAGAGGATTTGTTGGCAAAATTAGATAAGTATCTTAACACTTTGAGGGATTTGCTTTCTCACTTTGATGGAACAAATGTCCCTGAAAAACAAAAGATTGTCAATCTAATTCACAAAGTGGAAGGAGAGAAAAAGCGATATGAAAAGGATTTGAAAACACGGGAGGATTATGCCAATTCCACCCGTGGGAAAGTAATGACGGAGGCGGAATATGCCCAGTATCAATCCAAATTATCCAGTTTGGACGCACAGATTAAAGCCGATGAAAAAAGGATTGAGCAACTGGGTAAAGAAGTTGAAAGAATGGCGGACGCCATCGAAAGGTATTTAAAAGAGGTTGAAAAGTATAAAGACCTCATCAAAAAGAAATTGGAACAATTTGGGATTAACCCAGATGATTTTTTGCCTCCGGAGTTTGAGTATTCAATGGATTTGAACCGGCTCAAAAGGTATTACAGCCGGTTATCAAGGATAAGAATTCCATCTGTAGAGCAGTTGAAAGAGGATTTTAGAGATTACATTAACTACAGGTATAAGACCCACGGAAATGAGTATATAGGGGTGAAAAGCAGTTTCGGGGGGTTTGCTATTCTTAACCCCGGCTGGAAACCGATGAACTACTCTTCTGTAATAGAAGATTTCTTCAGGAAATGGGCGGTAAAAGACCCTACTTTGGAAAGGCGGTTGGTTAATGTTTTGTCTGCCTTCCAAAGGGACGCCACTTTAACAGACGATAACGCCAAAAGACTTTGGGAAGACCTTTTGAAGAAGAAAATCCCCCGATTCCAGACCGGAGGAATTGTCAACTTTCAAAATGGGGGGAAATTACCCGGATATGGTGGAGGAGATAGACGACTGGCTCTTTTAGAAGATGGGGAATTTGTAATTAGAAAAGAGGCTGTAAGAGCTTTTGGAACTGACTTCCTTCACAGGATCAATAATCTTTCGTTATCACTCCCCAATCTTCCCCGATTCCAAACCGGAGGGGTTGTAGGGGATATCCCCTCCACAACCGGGGGGACAATGAATATTAATTTCAGTTTCCCAGATGGAAAAACTTTTCCATTAATGGGTGATGAGCAAGTTGCCAAAGCCTTGGCGACCTATCTAAAAAAGATTTAGAGGAGTGAGAATGTTGAAAATTGTAAAAATCGGAGATGTTGAGCTCAATTACCCCCTTTGGTGGCTGGAAACATACCAACCACGGAATGTAAAGGCGACCGCTTTTAACACCATTGGGGGAAGTAAAGTAGTATGGGAAAGTTACAGGAGGGATAATTCCTCCACTATCACCTTATCTTCTGAAGAAAATGGGTGGGTGCATCAAACTATTTTGCAGAGATTATCTGCCCTTGCAAATGAACCGGGGTTAACTTTTCCGATTTACACCTCAACAGGGGAGGTTCTTAATTGTAGATTCACGCACGAAGAAAAAGGGTTTTTCAAATATGAACCCCTTTGGGAGGGTTCCGAGTGGTTTAAGGTAACTATCAAACTTGGCTTTCAATAAAAATAAATAAGGAGGAATGAATGGCTAACATTACTTTTTGGAAGTCAAACTGGAATGAGTTCGACCCTACACAAAATGGAGGCGATATTACCGACCAACAAATAACCCCCGGAGTAAGTGGAGATTTAATCCCTCCAGTTCGTCCCTTTACTGCTGAAGTTGGGGGTGAGAGATGGGTGAAATTTTTTATAAAAACCGATGCGGATATTATTACAACTTCTCTGGAGATGCCGATGCCTACAACCTGCCCTACTGAAGATGTCTTTTATGGCCTTGAAACGAAAGGCGACCATACAGATGTTGAAAGCGATTTAGATAAAGATAACTTTCGACTATATGGCTCTTTTTTTGTTTCTTCAGTTGATGCAGATAACAGAAAAGTAGTAGCAGATAGAAATGTAGAAGCTTTCATAAAAGCGGACGACAGAGTGTCTTTTTGGAACCTAACTACTGGGGAAAGAAAGACTTCGATGGAGGTTGAAAGTGTAAGTGGAAGTGAAATTACTTTTAAGGAATGGGACGATAACGGCGATGTTGCTGGGGGAGATGGCGGTTGTAGTATTCTCCCTTTACCTGACCTGAACGCCGACGAATATATTGGTATTTGGCTTAAAGAGGTAATTCAACCATTCACTAAACCTATGGAAGACCCCCAAAACCAAATAATTTTTTCCGTTGTATATGACGATAAATAAAAAGGGGAGTGATGAATATCGCTTATTTATTTAGCCTATCACCGATTAAGAAATACGCACTTTCACAACTCCAGTCTCTCTTCCCCATTCTTCTTTATCAAAAAAACAAATTAAATGGGGGGGGGCTAATCAAAACATACAGAAAAGAAGAGTTGATAACGAAAGAATTAATAAGAAGATACCCGATTAAAACGATAGTTTCCTTTTACCGAGTTGGACTGGACAATAAAATCCCCCCCTTGGTTATAACTTTCAAAAACTTTGATGATTAAAGGAGAGGAATGGAGGTAAAATTCAGCGTCTATTTCACAGACCACACAGGAATAAAAAAGAGAATTGATGAAAAAATAATTGATATAGAAGAAGGGAACTGGTCGATAGAGGTTGGGAAACTTTACCAATCTTTTACTTTTGTCGCCAACAATCTGTATATACACCCTTCCATTGTTGGCGATTTGATTGAGAGGGTGGAGGTCAAATATCAAATCGACGATGGGGAAGCAAAATCCGAAAAATTTGTAATTGATAGCGTTGACCTTCTCCCCAATCAAAATGTAAGGGTCTATACCAAAACTATCGGGGTTAAATATTCAGAAAAATACTCTGGTTTACGGAGTGAAACCATTCCCGCAACCAGTTTCAAGGATTTGATTGGGAAGATGATAGATTTACCGGTCGATATGAACAAAATGACCGATATTCCCCTTTCTTTTGATTGGAATATCGACAATAAAAGTATTGAGGAAAGCTTCAATGAGTTATCCTCTATCACTGGCTTTGAATTCTATTGGTGGGAAGGGACTTTACATATAGAAGATAAAAAGAGAATTGAAGAAGATGATACCCCTATTTATCAATTCGACCAGATAAAGAATATTTTGGAATTTAACACCTCATCTAACAAAGAAGACCCCAAGATTTCAAAGCTCTATATTAATACCACCGCCATTGAAAATATTGAGGCGGAACCAACTATCACTTTGGAAATTAACGACTCTCCCCAATGTTGCTCCCCAGATAATGTCCTCATATTTCAGGATAACGATGGAAACACCTATAAAATGCGACCGGTAAACGCCTTTTGGGTGTGCTATTTCTCTCCAACCTCCACCCTTCCCCAATGTAACCTGCCATATGAAGAAGGGGAGCGAATTGTAATAGAAAATTACTCCCTTTCCCCGGGTGATGATTACGTAAAGCTGGCAGGTGGAATTGATGAAATTATCGCCATTGAGGGGGTAGAAAATCACTCCTTTATACAGGGTGTTAATTTGCTGACCTTCACCCCAGTTGAAGAAGAGACAGAACTAAAAGTTACCTATAAGACCCGGGTTCTCTATGGAGTTATAAACCACTCTAAATATCCAAAATCAGTCCCGTTTGAGGTGAAACACTTTAACCAGATTATTAAATACACACACCAAATAGAATTGAATGGGTTCTACCCAGTCCCATACGATTTAACAATCAATTTAATGAGGGACTGGGGGGTGGATTATGTAAATGCAATTAACAAAACAATACAAGTTGCAAAAAAAGAAGGAGATGTTTGGGTGGTGAAAGGACAAATTGTCTCAAACCCTTTTGGGGAGGCCGTTTTGTCTATCCCGGAGTATGGGACTTACCAGTTAACAATGGAAGGGGAGGAGCCTCTATATATTGATTGGTATATCAATAAAAAGTCTATCTATATGGATGAGGTGGTGAAGTAATGGTTACAAAAATCACCAAAGCAAATGGGGAAGTATTGGAAGTCATAGATGGAACTTATGTTATCGGGGCAGGGGAAGGGTGTTTTGAACCTCCACTTCTTGGGGAAGTGTTGGAAGGGGGATTTATAAAACCACCACAAGGAGATGAAAAAATGGCTTGCGACCAACTTCACTTTTTCACTTTAACAAAGACTTTTATTTCTTTTTATCCCGATAACGGGATGGAATATGCACAAACGCCTTACAAATATTATGAGATTGAAAATTTTGAAAATAATCTGGGAAATTATGTGGGTGACCAACACCCATTTGGCGACCAATATTGGTGTTTTACAGGGGAGAATGCCCTCTTCCTTTTGGAGAATGGGGCTAATTACCCAGTTTATGAAGTTGAGTTATTGGAAGAGGTAGATCTGTTTGTCGATGTGCTCAAGTGGAGTTCTTACAATCACGAAAATGGAAATGAATATTCATACACAAGGGAGAATACATATGCCTCCGGGCTAATATTTGACCCTATGAACAATAAACACTACTTTTTATCAGCCCGTCTTGAATATATCGACGGGGAAATGAAATTGGTGGGGTATTACGCAATGCCACTCCCTACTACAATGATGACTTAAAGGGGAAAGATGAGAATTAAATCAAAAAAGATAGAAAATTTAGCCCCAGAATGGTATGGGGCTTTTGAGCTCCCTTGGGAAGGGGGAGTTAAAGAGATTAAAGAGATAAGAATAAACACCCCGGAGGCTGGAGAGCTCCGGGCTATTTCGGAATTTTTAGAAGGAGGGTATATAAAACAGGAAGTAGAGTTTACCGCTCCTTTTGCCCCAGTAAAACCAAACGATATTATCCGGATTTATGCTCCCGATTTTAGGGTTCCCTCCGATTTAACAAAAGACCTCTTTATAGTGAAGGAGGTTAAACATTACATCGGGGCGGGATACATTAAAACGAAAATCAAAGGGGTGCGATATGATGAACCAACTTAACAGATTAATAGATAAAAGGGTAAGGCAAAACCAAAAAAATCAAATTTTAAAGAAAAGAGTTGGACAAAGAACAAAAGCAATCACCTCTAAAGTGTTAAAAGATTTATCAAAATAACGACCATTTTTCTAAAAAATGGTTTTTTGCAAAACTACAATAAGACAACAAAGTTTTCCCAGAAGATAACAAAGGGGTGAAATGACACAAAAAATATTAACAAGCAAGGAATGGGTATTACTAAATTCCAATAGGGAACCAATGGTTATTCAAAATCGGGGATTCACCCCCGTGGAAATAGGGGTTTCTACAGATGAAAATAGCCCTCCTTCCGCAGGGTTTTTGGTTAAATTTATGGAAAGCTTTGCATACCCCGGGGGGGAGTATGTCTGGGCAAGGTCAAATAGTGAATCGATTATTGTTGTAGATAAACTTCCACTTCCTACTTCTCAATAGGGGACTAAAATGCGGGGAATTATTTATCCTATTCTTCCACTTCCTTCAAGTGGCGGGGCTATTGACGACGAAAATATATCCCCAAACACAACATTCAGTAGCCAAAAAATAATGAAAATATTTGAATCTTTTAAAACCCCCACGCCAATAGTGACTCTTCCAGAAGAGGTGGACGAAAAAACTAATATCACTATAACAATTGATAACTATATCCCCGGTGCTACCTACCTATTTCAGACAGATGGGGGAATAATAAGCTACACCGGGGGAAATACTGCCACCTTGCAAGTGAAGGAGGTGGCAGAAGATACCCCGGCTGAAGTAAGAGTCAGAGGTATTCAGCCGGGGTATCTTATAAGCAGTGAGGCGATTAAAAGTTTCACGATCAAAAATGTCCCGTATGAAGAAGATGTAATTTATTCAAATGATTCTTTCCAGAATAATTACGAAAATGTAGATGGTTTTGATTTTTGACAAAAGGAGTTAAATGATAGCAACAAGAGATAATGCAATATATTTGGAAAAAATTGTTGAGCAAAGTAGTGAAAAAAACGATTGGGGAATGATTAGTGACACTACTTTGCTCTTTATCCCTCCTCAAATCCCTTTATTGTCAACTACCTCTGCCACAACAATTGAAACTATTACCCCCATTGCAGAAGGGGACAATATACTTTTAATCAACGGAGAAAATGGAGTCCACCCAATTACTTTAGGGGCAGTAACCCAAAGTAATATAGATATAACCGATACCCCAGACCCTTTTGGGGACAATTCCAGCGTTCTTTTCTACCCCTTTAATGGAGATGTTGAAGAAAAAATTGGTGGGGTTCAAGGGGAATGGGTAGGGAATGAATCCTACGACACCGGAAAATGGGGGGATAGTGTGAAGCTTGATGGCTCCTCTTTAGTGAAACTAAATCAAAAAGAAAGAGTGGAGCAGTTACAAAAATTCCTCTCTTTATGGGTCTCAATTGATGAGACCCCAGATGAAACTAAAGTGGTTATAAATGTCCAGCAAGATGATTCGGGCTGGACAAATTTCGACCTTGCTATTACAGACGAAAGTAAGATTAAAGTGGGTGGAAGAAGCGACGACCACGATAATGCCTCCTATACCAGTATATGGGAGAGTGACGCTACCCTCAATACGGGGGAGTGGTATCACATTGTATTAATGGAAGATACCCCCGGGGAATACTCTATCTATTTAAATGGGGAAAAAATAGGCAGTTTTGACTTTAACTTCTACATCCCCCCGAATTCATATAGGCAGACTGTAGGGGGGTTCATAAATTCCTCAGACGATTCAGACCTGAGGTACCTTCTCAAAGGGCGGATTGACCAAATGAGAGTATTCAACCGCCCACTTTCCCCGGAAGAAGTAATAACTCTTTATAATGAGGAGTTGCGAAAATACGCCGGGGATATTACCTCCGCCGGCTTCTCTACCCCTCCGGTTAAAGCATTTAAGAATAAAGTCCCTTCTGTCGAAATAGCATTGGAAGCAACCCCTGACGATATAGGGGACGAAAGCTTTACAACATTGGAGGTTGGCTCTCTATCTTTTGACGGCACAAAATTTCAAGCTGTCTACTCTTCTTTGAAAGGGCAAGGAAGAGCTTTCCAAAGAAAAATAGTATCACCGGAAGGGGTAGAGATAATAGAACCCTTCACCTCAAAATTATGGGTGTTGACTTGAAGGAGCAGAATGAAAATTACCAACTTGAAAGACTTAGGGGTAATAGCCCTCATAATAGTAGGGCTCTTTGGGGTGTGGGGAGGGGTTCTAAATTACGCCCGGAGAATGGAAAAGTATAACCGATTAAAGAAACGACAAAAAGTATTCCTATTTGGAATAGATTTAATTAGCTCCACCGGGCTTGCACTTTTAACCCATATCCTTTTACAGGGTGTGGGAGTCCCAGAAACCATTTCGGTGGCAATCGCGGGGTATATCGCCTATCGTGGGACGCAGGCGGTGTATATATTGCAATTGCTAATTGCGGAGAAAGTGGGCTCAAAAGAGCTCATCAAACTTGCCAAAGATGAATTAGAACAACAAAAACCAACTAATAAAAAGGAGGAAAACAGTGAGTTTAGGGACAGCTAAATTTATAGTCGGAATATTTGTAATTACTTCAATGGTGGTGTTTATTTTGCTTGACCACTATCAAAAAAAAGAAGAAGATTTGGAAAAAAAAATAAGGAGTCAGCAAGCCAAAATTCTTCTCCATCAAGATAAAGAGAAGGTGAAAGAATTTGAAGGCGAACAAAAAGCAAAAAGAGAAGTGTTGGAAAAACAATTAAAAGTAAAGGATAAAAATGAAAGTGAGATTAATACTTCCATTGGCGTTCACTATATTTCTTTTTAATGGGTGTGGGGAAAAAATCCGGTATATCTATTTACGAACTCCGTGTCCAAAATTACAAACTTACGACCTCAACTTGTCGGAACCTACTCATTTCAATTTGAGGTATTGGGTAGAAGAGGGAGAGATAAATGGAACAAAATGAGCAGGGTAAAAGAAAAATTGTCCGATTAGAGCTGGACAAGTTTAAAAAACTGGTGAAGGAATTCAAAAGGTGTAGACAGGAACTTGAAAAAGCCAGAAAAGCGTTGAAATTTTTAAACAACGAAATCAAAGAGTATAACAAGCGGTTTGCAAATGGCGACAAAGAAACCAACGATAAAAATTAAAAAACCCGGCAGTTTTACAGAATATTGCCGGAAGAAGGGGTATAAGAAGGTTACCCTTCAATGTATTAAGGAAGGATTAAAAAGTAAAAACCCTCTTACACGAAAAAGAGCGTTGTTTGCTTTAAACGTCCGTAAATGGGCAAAAAATAAAAAAAGGAAAAAGTAAAATGGCTAACTTCCAAACAAGCTTTAACTTGATAGAGTTTCTGGAGTTCAACTCTCCAGAGAATGCATTGGAAAAAAACCCCGGGGAAAGAGGTCTAACCTTTATGGGTATTTATCAACTTGCCCACCCCCATTCCAAAATCTGGGACTTGGTATTGAAAGAGGCAAAAAAATATTTACCTCATCTAAATAACAAGGAAAAATTATGGACGATCCCCGGAAAAATCCGGGGAAAAATTGGAAAGAAGTTATATTCTACCCCGGAGGCATTGGAAGAAGTGCAAAAAATTTACAGGAGGGAGTATTGGGACAAAATTAGAGGCGACGATATCGAAAGCCAGAAAGTAGCAAACAGATTATTCGCCTTCGCAGTAAACGCGGGGGTAAAAAGATCCTCCAAATTACTCCAAAAAATAGTAGGGGTTAGAGAAGACGGAATAATCGGAAAAATTACTTTAGGGGCATTAAATTCTATCCCGACTCCGGGGGTAGTATCAAAGGGTTTTGATTTAGGAATGGAATCCTATTACAAGGGGCTGGTTATCAATAAGCCAAAATATAAAATATACTTAAAAGGGTGGTTGAATAGAATTAAGAAAATTGAGGAGTTCGAAAGAGGAAAGGAAAAGGGGCTATAGCCCCAATAATTCTTCTTTAACAGCCCTTTCCAATTTTACATCTGGGACTTGAGAAAGGGCTGGGGCAACCTTTTTTAATTGTTTCATTTCCATTTAAACCTCCTTTTTATATTGCAGGTATTTCGATTGTCGCGGGGGTGGGCTCTATCTCCTCCACTTCGGGGAGTTTGTCGGTGAAAAGGGTATATTTTTTATGGAAAAGCATATTGATGGTTCCTATAG
>PUXY01000041.1 GCA_009659955.1 Campylobacterota bacterium
GGAATTTTTGGGAAATTGGGAATTGGGGATTGGGAAAGTTATTCTACTCTCCACCTTCCGCCTACCGATTGTCCCCAAAACTCCCCCTTGCTCGAGGGAAATTTGTAAAATTGTATCATAGAGATAAAGGATATAAGATATATAAAAATTTTTAACTACTTGTTATTAGGAAAAATGTTACAATTGGAGTCTTTTTGAAATTGGAAGTCCCATTTTTAAATTAAATGGAGTATAGTTTCTTTTCTCTATCAAGAAGAAAAAATTCATTATTTGCCAAACTTAAAAATAGTTTAAAAGCATTACACTTTGGTCTTTGGTCTTCCAATTGATGGTTTTTAAATTTTAAATGGAGGAGAAAGGAAGAGGAAAGAGAAATTTTTCCCCTCTTTTAGAGTTTTTCCACCCTCTACCCAACAAAGGGGAGGAGGCTCAGGCTCATCTGGTTGGTCAAATGGAGGATTGAGTTGAGGTTCAACTCCCTCACCCCTTCAATCTCCCGGCGGAGGGGCTCCAACTCCTCTATTTTCAACTCCCCTTTGACCAGTTTTTCGCTTACAGAAATTACGAAATATTCAATTATCTCCCGGGCTTCCCTTTTGAGGGATTGGATTAAATCATCTTTGGATTTAATATTTCTAATTCCCCGGAGGAGTTCCTCAATTTTGAATCTCTCCAAAACAATTTGGAAACTCTCCATAATTTGGGTTGGGGAGACTCCGGTCTCCTCTTGGAGATAGATGGCGGCGGGGAGAAATTTGTAATACTCAATCCAACTGAAGAAAGTATCCAGATTTTTACTCTCAAATTGTCCCAGTCGGCGACGGGTGATAAACTCTCTCACTTCCGGGCGATATTTGGTAATTTGGTCAATATTTTTGAATTTGTCGTAATGGCGAACCATCCATTGGGTTCCAAAATGGAGGCTCTCCTCAATTTGAGCCAAAAGGGTGTATTGGAGGTCGATATCCATTTTCAAATCGGCGTCGATAATCTCCCGGCGAATCTCCTCGGCTCCGATAAGTCTATCCAACAGAAGGTAACATTTGACCTTTTTTTCAAGGGTTTGGGGGTCAAATTCCCGGATAAACCGAATACCTGCCCGGTTGATAATGTAGTTGGCAATGGTGGTGGCAGTTATCTCCCGGCGGAGTGGGTGGTCAAAATTCCGGAGATTGTTGGGGAAATAGCTATTGTAAAACTCCCGTCCCAGTGGGGTATCGATAAAGTTTTCCAAAAGGAGATACTTTTTCAACAAAATTTTGGAGTAGAGGAGGAGAATACCCAAAACCGGGCGGACAATCCACCCGTTTTGGTCTACAACCTCCCCAATTGCTCCATTTTTGGGAATGGCGAAATGTTTCCGTTTGAAAAATTTTATATGCTCTTCCAAAGTGGAGAGGATTTGGACAAAATCCCGTTTTTTTACTTTCCGTTGGTCGATGGAGAGGATTAAAGAGTGGTAATAATTATTTTGAAGCACTTTTTCCACCACCCAATCGGTCAAAGAGAAGAGAATTTCGTCCCTCTCAATCTCCTCAATTACCCCCTTCTCCACCAGTTGGTTGAGGAGAATTTTCAAATTTACCTCATAATCGGAGGTATTTACCCCTCCGCTATTGTCGATGGCGTCCAGATTGAGTCTTCCCCCTTTCCGGGCGTATTCAATTCTCCCCTTTTGGGTCAAGGCAAGGTTTGCCCCCTCACAGACTGCAAACGCCCGGAGTTCTTCCCCATTGACCCGGACTCCCTCATTCTGTTTATCCCCCACCTCCTGATTGGTCTCCTCACTGGATTTGACATAAGTGCCGATACCCCCAAAGTAGAGGAGGTCTACTGGAGCGGTCAAAAGGGCTTTTACCAACTCCTCTCCACTCATCTCCTCCCTATCGGTCTGGAGGAGTTGCCGGATTTGGGGGCTCAATTTAATAGCTTTACTCTGCCGATCAAATACCCCTCCTCCCGGGGAGATTTTACTCCGGTCGTAGTAACTCCACCCCAACCCCTCTTCAAAAAGTCTCTTCCGCTCTTGGTAGGCTACTTGGGGGTCTGGGTTGGGGTCGATAAAAATTTCCCGGTGGCTAATTGCCCCCACCAATCGGAAATTGGGGTTGATTAAAACCCCATTTCCAAAGACATCGCCCCGCATTGACCCAACCCCCACAATTGTGATTGGGTCGGTGTAGATATCTTTTCCCACCTCCAAAAAGTGGCGGGAGGCGGAGCGGATAGCCCCCTTGGCGGTAATTCCCAATTTTTTATGGTTATACCCTTTACTTCCTCCACTGGCAAAGGCATCTTTGAGGAAATAGCCCCGCCGTTGGGCAATGGCGTTGGCAACATCGCTCATATCGGCGGTGCCCTTATCGGGGGCTACCACAAAGTAGAAGTCATTTCCATCATACTTTACAATATTGGGGTTATCATCTATATCTATCAAATCCAACAGGGCGTCGATAAAGAGGGAGTAAATCTCCTTAAACCTCTCCTTTGAAATCCCCTTCTCCACAATTACAAAGCCCCCCTTTGCCCCCTCTGGGACAATAATGGCATTTTTTGCCTCTTGGGTAATCATTAACGATTTTATCTCCTCCCGGAGGTCTTCATACCGGCTACTCCATCTAATTCCCCCCCGGCTCACCTTCCCCATTCTCAAATGGAGTCCGTAAAAACTCCGGTGAAAAACAAACCCCTCCCACAGGGGTTGAATTCCGTGGAGAAATTGCCACAGATTGGAAACATCGATTTTAAAACTGATGGTCTCCTTCTCTAAAAAATAGTTGGTTCTTACCATACTCTTCACAATCCAAAAGAGAATCCGGAGAATTCTATCTTCGGTCAACCCCTCTACTTTTTTCAACATTCCCAAAATCTCCCTCTCCAGACTCTCCAAATTGCGGGAGGGGAGTTGGGGGGCAAATTTAACTTGGAAATAGTTGAGAATTGCCAAAGTCAAATCGGGGTATTTGAGGGTGGTTTCGATAATGTAATTTTCACTATACTCCAAAATCAATTGACTTTCATACTTCAAAAGGGCGTGGAGGGAGTTCATCTCCCGGAGGGTGAGTCCCAAAGTTAGAAACCGGTAAAGTTGACACTTTTCTGGGAGCTTACCTCCCAAAACTTGCTCTATAATCGGCAAAATTTTCTTCTCATTTTCTTTTATTGGGGGAGATAGTCGAAATTTGTAAACATTGACCCCTTCCAATTGAAAAGAGAGTAAATCCTCTACTTCAAACCCAAAACTTTCCATTACTCCACTGATTTTGGAGATTGGAATAGGAGCTTGACTATAAATATAGAGAAAATCTCCCCTCTCAATTACCTCAACTTCCCTCTCCATTGGGGGAAGTTTCAAATCTTCTCCAGTAAAAAGTTGGGTGCAGATATCCATTTTTTCAACTCCTTCAAGTGGGCAAGTTGCGGAAATTATAGCGTGAAGGAGGGCTTTTAAAGTCTAAAATAAATGAAGAGAGGGAAATAAAGGTAAAAAAGGGAGAGAAAAAGGGAAAAAAGTAGACTGGGAGTAGGAAAATATGCTACTATTTCCCAATTTCCGGGAAAAAATTTTTGACCAAAAGGAGTAGAAAAATGGAAAAAAAGGAACTGGAACAACAATTGGAAACCCTCTTTGGTAAACTTGACCGCTTGGTCAACAAACGGGGAGCGGAAAATGAGGTAAACCAAATTTTCCACCAAATTTTGGAAACCATTTTCCCTATTATCAATGAAAAGATTGAGAAGGGGGAGAGACTGAATCCCACCGATAGATTGGAGCAGTTGGTAACCCGGGGAATGTATGAGTATGTAATGGAGCTTTGGGGAGCCGGAGAGTTGGAGGAGGCTAAAGAGGTGGCTTTGGATATGGCTTCCTTGGTTGATGATGAAAATATTCAGCAGATGTTTGCCCTTTTGGCGATTGGAATTATGGCGGGGATTCCCATTGAAAAATTTATCCGCGAGTATATGATTACCAACACTTCCCCCTATCTTGACTACTTTTTTGTAGAATTTAGTAACAAAATCGACCCACTGGTAGAAAAGTATCGGGAGAGATTTCAGAAAGAGTTTTCCGGAGAAAGTTAATTTTGCTTAAATCTCTTCCGGTTACGATAGTCTGTAAAAAAAGGGGAGAGAATGCGAATCCATTTTATCGGGATAGGGGGTATCGGACTAAGTGGACTTGCCCGATACTTCCACCACCACGGATATCAAGTAACCGGAAGCGATATTATGGAGACCTCACTTATCAAAAAACTCCGGAAAGAGGGTATCCCGGTTGAAATTCCGCAAAAAGCGGAAAATATCGATAAATTCAACCCTACTTTGGTGGTCTATACGGCAGTTATCAAACCCGATAACCCAGAATTGAAAAGGGCACGGGAGCGGGGAATTCCTACCCTTTCCCGCCGGGAGTTTCTTCCCTATTTGGTGAAAGATAAAGAGGTGTTGGCAGTCTGTGGAGCCCACGGCAAATCTACTACTACCGCAATTTTGGCTTCCCTCCTTCCCCAAAGCAACGCCATTATCGGAGCTATTTCCAAAGAGTTCAACTCCAATTGCCGGGTAACCGATGCCCCTCTGTTGGTGTTTGAAGCCGATGAAAGCGACGGAAGTTTTATCGATACCAACCCATCTACCGCAGTGGTTACCAATGCGGAGCCGGAACATATGGAGTTTTATGAGTATGACTACGACCTCTTTTATGACCACTACAAACAATTTCTCCGGCAAGCCAACCATCGGGTAGTAAATGGAAGGGATAAATTTCTTGCCCAGTTGGAGTTGGAGCCAATGGAAAAGGTAATACTGGAGGAGGAAGCCTCCAATATCCGGTATGAATTGGTCGACAATCTCCCCAAAACCCTTTTCACCTATAAGGGAGTAGAGTTTGAAATTTATGGATTTGGGGAGTATCTGGTTTTGGACGCACTCTTGGCAATTAAAGCGGGGGAAAAGTATCTTCCCCTTGAGGAGTTGAGTAAAAATATTAAAAATTACAATGGAATTAAAAAGAGGTTTGATATTGTGGGAGATGGGGGAGAGTATGTAATTATCGATGATTATGGACACCACCCCACTGAAATTGAAAAAACCCTCCAGTCCGCTTTCCGATTGGCAAAACTCCGGGGCTTGAAAGAGGTTACCGCCATCTGGCAACCCCATAAATATAGCCGAACAATCGATAATTTAGACCGATTTGTAGAGTGTTTCAATGGGGTTGACCGATTGATTATCTTGCCGGTCTGGAGTGCCGGAGAATCCCCTCGCCCCATCGATTTTGAGGGATTATTTAAAAAATATAATCCCATTTTTGCCCCCCGGGTATACCGGACTCCCAACGGAATTGAAGTCAATGGGGAAACTATCTCTTCAGGGGTGATTATTGGATTTGGAGCCGGGGATATTACCTATCAACTCCGGGGAGAGATTTAGTCTCTTTTCCCCTTTTCCCACTGGAAACATCTCTCCTTTCTAATTCCATTTTTTTCCCAAGATTTAATAAAAAAATGGTATAATATAACAAATAGTTAGAAAGGAGGAGGTGATGGTCAATCGGATTAAAATGTTGGCAATTGGATTGGGACTTGTAGTTGGACTTCCCCTCTTTGGGTATCACCACAACTACAACCATTATCAACACCATCAAGAGCGGAATTATCCGGAAGGGCATAATGGAAACCACCATTTACCAGACCACTCTTTCCATAAAATCCGCGGAGATAGCAATAATAACTTGAGCCCCGAAGAGATTTGCGACCGCTACTATGAGTG
>PUXY01000042.1 GCA_009659955.1 Campylobacterota bacterium
GGAAACCGGAGATTTTAATTCTGGACGAAGCCACCTCCGCACTGGATAACCGGAGTGAGGAGTTGATTACCCAGACCATCTACTCCCTTCCCATTACCACCATTATTGTAGCCCACCGGCTTTCCACCATTGCCCAAGCCGATAAAATTGTGGTTTTCAAAAACGGAGAAATTGTCTGCACCGGCACCCGGGAAGAGCTCCTCCAGAACTGCCCCGAATTCCAACGGCTCTATTACGGAGGAGGGGAAGAAAAATAAGGAGGTTTTTACCATAAATTCGATTTTAATCAAAAGTTAACTTTATCGGAAGTAAAATTAACTTCTTAAGTGTTAGATTTCCAATTATTTTAGTTTGGTGTTCATTTTATAAGAGGAGAGCAGAAGAGATGTTGGAATAATAAACCTGCCCGATTAAAATAACTTGAATTTTTCCTCTCCTCCCATTTTTTTATAATTTTTTTCTATTTTTTCCAAAACCCCTCGGGAGAAAAATGGAGTGTGCTATAATCTTTGGTAATTGAATCTATAAAATTAAGTTATGGAGGACAAAATGGCAAAAGTGTTGGTGTTAGGCGGAGGATTGGGGGGAGTTGAAACGGCAATTTGGCTCAGGAAATATGGATTTGAAGTGGATTTGATAAGCGACCGGGAGTATCTCTATATTTTCCCAATTTCCATCTGGATTCCCTTTGGGGAAATTTCCTTTGATGATGCCAAAATTCCTCTGGCTCAATTGGCAAAGGTGCACGGGTTCAATTTGATAATCGACAAAGTTACCGGTATCTGGGCAAATAAAAAGGTGGTGGAGGGGGAAAAAGAAGACTACACCGATTTTGACTATCTGGTTATAGCCATTGGAGGAAAAAAACTCCGCCCCAAAGGGATTGAAAATACCCTTTCCATCTGTGGAGACCCGATAGAGGCGGTCAAAATCAAAGAAAAAATTGAGGAATTGGTAAAAAAAGGGTCTGGAAAAGTTGCCTTTGGGTTTGGAGGAAACCCCAAAGACCCCTCTGGGGTCCGGGGGGGACCCGCATTTGAAGTAATGTTCAATTTCCACAACTATTTGAAGAAAAAAGGACTCCGGGATAAATTTGAAATTACCTTTTTTGCCCCAATGCCCCGCCCCGGTGCCCGAATGGGGGAGAAACCTTTGAAAATGATGGATATTATGTTCAAACGACTCAATATTAAAAAAATTACCGGGAAAAAGATAAAAGAGTTTCAACCGGACGGGGTTCTCTTTGAAGATGATTCCAAACTGGAGAGCGATTTTACGATGTTTATTCCGGCGTTGGGGGGACATCCGGTCTTTAAAAATAGCGATCTCCCCCTAAATGAGGGGGGCTTTATCAAAATCAATGAATATTGCGAAGTTCTCCACAATTTCGACGAAACCTCCACCGACAAATTTCCCATTTTTGCCATCGGGGATAGCTCTGCAATTTGCGGACCCGACTGGCGGGCGAAACAGGGGCATCTGGCGGAGGTGATGGCACGGGTTACCGCCTACAATATCCGGGAGATGGAGCACAACTCCGACAAACGGAAAGAGTATATCTCCCATATCAATATTATCTGTTTGATGGATACCGGCGATGGGGGAGCTCTGGTCTACCGGAGCCACACCAAAACCATTTTCCTCCCCTTGCCAATTATTGGACACTGGCTCAAAAAAGGGTGGGGGTGGTATTACAAAAACTCCAAACTGGGGAAAATCCCCCGAATTCCGGGAATGTAATTTTTACCGATGCGATTAGACCGGTATCTGGTGGAGAAGGGGTTTGTCGAAACCCGGAGTAAAGCCCTCCAATTGATAAAAGGGAGACAGGTAAAAGTCAACGGCAAAATTGTGAAAAAGGGGGGGGTTGAGGTCTCTCCCACCGACCGGGTGGAGGTGGAAGAAGGGTTTCAATATGTGGGAAGGGGAGGATACAAACTGGCGGAGCTTTTGGAGATTGAACCGATAGAGATGGAGGGGAAAGTTGTGTTAGATGTGGGGAGTAGCACCGGGGGATTTACCCAAGTTGCCCTCCAAAAGGGGGCAAAAAAGGTGGTGGCGGTCGATGTGGGACGGAACCAACTCCACCCCACTTTGAAAAAAGACCCAAGGGTGGAGTCGATAGAGGAGACCGATATCCGGGATTTTACCTACTCCCACCAATTTCCGGTTGTAATTACCGATGTCAGTTTTATCTCTTTGACCCAAATCCTCCCGGCTCTGGATAGATTGGCCCAACCGGGGGGCACCCTCCTCCTCCTTTTTAAACCCCAGTTTGAGGTGGGTAAAGAAGCCAAACGGAATAGCCGGGGGGTGGTGATAGATGAAGGGGCGATAACCCAAGCCCGCCGGAGATTTGAAGGGGAGTGTAAAAAGTTGGGGTGGCAGTTGATAGCCTCCCACCCCTCCCCCATTACCGGCAAAGAGGGCAACCGGGAGTTTGGATATTGGTTCAGAAAAGAAAAAAAGGAGAAAAAGTAAATATTTTTGGAACTTTCTCCTCCTCCAATTAAAAATTACTCCAATTGGAGACACTGACCGAGTGAAATTTATGATGGTTTTTTCCCAAAAAGTGGGGAAAGGAGAATAAATTAAAAGGAGCTATTTTTTCTATTTTCTACTTTTCCCCTCAATTTCCAGTTGGAAGGAGCTCTTTATTTTCCCTCCAAAGGGGAGATATTTCCAAAGGGAAAGGTTAAACTCTCCCCTCTTCTCTTTTCCTCCTTTATCTTCCAAAGAAGAGCCATAAAAATTCCCAAAAATTAAAGCAAAATCTGGGAATTCTGTTATAATTCCACCCAAAAAAGCGGAAAAAGGATAGGTATGCCAAGGAAGACCCCTTTACATATGGTGCGGAATATCGGAATTGCCGCCCATATCGATGCAGGAAAGACAACTACTACTGAACGGATTCTTTACTACACCGGAATGACCCACAAAATTGGGGAGGTTCACGAGGGTGCCGCCACTATGGACTGGATGGAGCAGGAGAAGGAGCGGGGAATTACTATTACCTCTGCCGCTACCACCTGTTTCTGGAAAAACCATCAAATTAATATTATCGACACCCCCGGACACGTGGACTTTACCATTGAAGTTGAGCGGAGTATGCGGGTTTTGGACGGGGTAATTGCGGTATTTTGTGCAGTTGGGGGGGTTCAACCCCAATCTGAAACCGTTTGGCGACAAGCCAACAAATATCGGGTTCCGCGGATTGCCTTTGTCAACAAAATGGACCGGATTGGGGCAAACTTTTTCAATGTTGAGAAACAGATTCGGGAGAGATTGAAAGCCAACCCCGTTCCAATTCAAATCCCAATTGGAGCCGAAGAGAATTTTAAAGGGGTTGTGGATTTGGTGCAAATGAAGGCGTTGGTATGGGAAGATGAAGCGGCGTTGGGAAGTAAATATGAAGTGGAAGAGATTCCCGAAGACCTCCGGGATTTGGCGGAGGAGTATCGGGAAAAATTGATTGAAGCGGTGGCGGAAATTGACGAAGAGTTGATGGAAAAATATTTCGCCGGAGAAGAGATTACCGAAGAAGAGATTAAAAAAGCGTTGAAAAAGGGGACTATCGACCTTCAAATTGTGCCTATGCTCTGTGGAAGTGCCTTCAAAAATAAAGGGGTTCAACCTCTCTTGGACGCAGTAATTGACTATCTCCCTGCCCCCGATGAAGTTGACTGGATTAAAGGTTTTGACCCCAAAACTGGAGAGGAAGTATCTGTCAACCCCGGAGACGACCAACCTTTCGCCGGATTGGCGTTCAAAATTATGACCGACCCATTTGTAGGAAAATTGACCTTTACCCGGTTCTACTCCGGAATTATCAAATCTGGAAGCTATGTCCTCAACTCCACCAAAAATAAAAAAGAGCGGGTGGGACGACTCCTCCGGATGCACGCCAACAAACGGGAGGAGGTAAAAGAGTTCTATAGTGGAGAGATTGGAGCCATTGTCGGATTGAAACACACCTTAACCGGGGATACCCTCTGTGATGAGAGTCGACCTATTATTCTGGAGAGAATGGAGTTCCCAGACCCAGTTATCTCCGTGGCAGTTGAGCCCAAAACCAAAGCAGACCAAGAAAAATTGGCAGTTGCCCTCCAAAAATTGGCGGAGGAAGACCCCAGTTTCCGGGTATCCACCGATGAAGAGACCGGACAAACCATTATTTCCGGAATGGGTGAGCTCCATTTGGAAATTATTGTCGACCGGCTCAAACGGGAGTTTAAAGTTGAATGTAACACCGGAAAACCCCAAGTCGCCTACCGGGAAACCTTCAAAAAGCAAGTTGAGCAAGAGCACAAATATGCCAAACAGACCGGGGGACGGGGACAATATGGACATGTATTTATCCGGCTCATTCCTCTGGAGAGAGGAAAAGGTTACGAATTTGTCGACCTTATCAAAGGTGGGGTAATTCCAAAAGAGTATATTCCCGCAGTAGACAAAGGTATCCAAGAGGCTGCCCAAGGGGGAGTTTTAGCCGGTTATCCTGTGGTTGACTTCCGGGTAGAGCTTTACGACGGAAGTTTCCACGAAGTTGACTCCTCCGAAATGGCGTTTAAAATTGCCGGTTCTATGGCATTTAAAGAGGGGGTTAAAAAGGCAGACCCTGTCCTCCTTGAGCCAATTATGAAAGTGGAAGTTGAGGTTCCCGAAGAGTATATGGGAGATGTAATTGGAGATATCAACCGGCGACGGGGACAAGTTAACCAAATGGAAGATGCCCACGGAATTAAAAAAATTACCGCCTTTATCCCATTGGGAGAAATGTTTGGATATGCAACCGACCTCCGGTCTATGACCCAAGGACGGGGAACCTACTCAATGGTATTTGACCACTATGAAGAAGTTCCCGATAACATCGCCCAACAAATTATTAAAGAACGACAAGGGGCGTAATTTCCCTCCTTTTTTTCTTCTTTTTTTCAAATTTCAGATACTTCCTAAACAAATAAAAAAATAATTAACTAAAATATTTTCAAACCTTATAATGAAAAGGCAAAAAATGGTTATAACAGAACAATTAATCTATCAAACTTTTGAAATTGATAGATTAAAACAAATTAAAAATCAATTGGAACAAGAAAATAATCAACAATAATATAGTATGCTTAGATGAAAATAATTATAGATTCTTAAGAAAGCCAAGTGTAGCATTAATAGACAATATTAAAACAGTGGATGTTAAAAGAGCTTCCAGAATTGAAACTCAAGGGAAAAAATTTATATTTCAGATTGATAAAAGAGATAGGAAAACAATTGTAAAAAAAGCATTAACAACATTTTTTAGTGATATTATTAAAGAATATAGTTTTAGATAAATAGGATCCCCATCTGGGGAGAAATATGTTTTGGAGCCCCTTACGGGGAGAAATGTAACCTGAGACTTAGATTGGGCAGAAATATACATTCCGGAATGTATTATAACAAATTTTGAAAAATTTTTCAAAAAATCAAACCTCTTTCCCCGGGCGGGAGCCGGGTTTGATTGGGGTAGAGCCTTCTTTGCAAAGGGGACATTCTGTTGGATCGTAAACCTCAAATTGGAAGTCCCCCAAAGCAAAAAAGGGGATATTTTCGGGGAGTTTACATTGGGGGGAGCGGGAAATATCTCCTCCCACCCGGGGACACAAGCCCCGGTTGGCAATAGCGGAAAAGGCCACAACCTTTCCCCCCCTTTTTTCAATCTCCCGGCTGGCTTCCAAAGCACTTCCTCCGGTGGTAATAATATCCTCACAAATTACCACCCTTTCCCCCGGTTTTACTTCAAACCCCCGGCGGAGGGTCATCTCTCCATCTTTTCTTTCGGTAAAAATAAATCTCACTCCCAATCCCCGGGCAAGTTCATACCCTGCCAAAATTCCCCCCAATGCCGGGGAGCAGACCAAATCAACCTCTATTCCGGCGTTTTTAATTCTCTTTGCCAACTCTTTCCCCAATTTTTCCCCTATTTCTGGGTGTTCCAAAATTTTAGCACTCTGGAGATAATATTTGGAGTGTTTTCCACTACTCAACAGGAAGTGTCCCTCCAGTAGGGCTCCATACTTTTTGTAAAGCTCCTCCAACTCTCTATTGGTCATTTTTCTCCTTTTTGGGGTGGTAAAGGGGAGTTAAAAGGGAAAATTCTCTCTCTTTTTTGGAGAGTCTGTCTCCCTTCTCTGAGACTCTTTTCCCTTTTTACTTTTTCCAGACTTGGAAAAAAGTAACTTACACTTTCAAAATCTCTTCACTCTTTTTGGAGATAATTTGGTCTACTTTATCTACATATTGGTCGGTAATTTCCTGAATTTTGTCCAGTGCCCGCCGGTGTTCATCTTCACTTATAGCTTTCTCTTTGAAGAGTTTTTTCACTTTATCATTTGCTTCCCGGCGGACATTTCGGATAGCAATTTTTGCCTTCTCCCCAAACTCTTTAGCTTTTTTAACTTGTTTTTTTCTCTCCTCTTCGGTCATTGGAGGGAAGTAGAGTTTAATAGAGTCCCCATCGTTGTTGGGGTTAACTCCCAAATTTGCCTCTTGAATTGCCCGTTCAATATCGTTGAGAATCGATTTATCCCACGGAGTTACCACAATGGTAGTAGCATCTACCGCGGTTACGGAGGCAACTTGATTCAAAGGCATAGGTGCCCCGTAATATTCCACTTTTACCCCATCTAATATATGGATAGAGACCCGTCCAGTCCGGAGGGTATTCAAATCTTTCCGGAGGACTTCAATAGATTTTTCCATATGTTCCCGGGCAAAATCGTAAATTTTATTCAGTTCCATTGCCTCTCCTTTTTAAGTTTTTAGTTAGATTAGGTTAAAAAATCCCAATAGAAAAGAGCATTTTCCTCCACTTTTCAGAACCGCTCCCGCCAATAATAGTTGCGGTATTTTACCACAACGATACTCCCCCGGAGGGGACGGGAAAAGGGGAGGTAGAAAGTCCCGTTTTCATCTACTTTAACCCATCGATTGAAAAGGATAATTGGTCTTCTGACCCCTTTTTGGATTCTCACTTTGACTTTTGGGGGTTTAAATTTTCCGACAATTTGTCCTTTCCAATACCATTTTTTATTGGTTTTATTTTGGAAACGGCTCAATCGAACAGGGAGATAATTCTCTTTCAAAACCCAAAGAAAATAGGGAAAGTTGCCATCATATTCATATCTTCCCCATTTGGTAGGGGGGGAGTATTTATTGATGGGGGTAAAACTTCCGTGGAGAATTACCGGGAAATAGGGGGCAATTATCCGGTCACTCCAGTCGGTGGAGTAGTCATAAGGATAGGCAAAAATCTGAAAAAATTGGGGAAGATGTTTAGCCATCACCTCTTTGGCTTTCCACATATCTTGTTGAATTCTGGCAGGAGAAAGATGGGGGATAACGGGATGGGTGTAGGAGTGGATCCCGATGGCAATTCCGTTTTTCTGGAGTTCTTTTATCTGTTTCCAAGTCAAATATCCCGGCACTTTCTCCTCAATTGCCTTTACATAGAGGAGAAGAGTAAAGGGAGCGTGATATTTTTTAAAAATAGGGTAAGCTACTTTGTATACCGATTGATAACCATCATCGAAGGTAAAAGCCACTACTTTATTGAGATTTACCCCTCTTTGGACCATTTCCAAAAGTTGGGGAATGGTCACAATTTGGTAGTTATTTTTTACACAATAGTAGAGAATACTCTCCAGTTGTGCCGGGGTAATTTCAGTGTTATAGTGGGGATTGGGCACAATCCGGTGGAGGGTAAAAATATGGGCATCTCCCCCAGCCAAACCTCCAAAAAGGAGGCTAATTCCGATTATCCACCGGGTTAGAAGGAAGCTGAGGGAGTTTTTCAGTCTGTTCAGTTTTAGCCTTATCCCAAGCCGATGAGTTGGTGGCTTGATTATTATAGATTGATACCAGTGTTAAAGTGTTGATAATAAAGAGAATTCCCACTATAATCGTAGCCTTTGTCAAAAAGTTCATTGGTCCTCCTGCCCCAAAAACCGAATCGTTACTGCTACTATAGGCACCCAATCCCATAGAAGAGGACTTTTGAAGCAGAACCAGAATTACAATAATCACCACCAAGATAATTTGAACACCAAATAAAATTGCACTCATTTAACCCCTTTCTTTTTTTCTTTTCCCCGCTTAAGGTAAGGTAAATTGGAAAATTGGCAGATTTTAATTTGGGGAATCTGCCATTATTTTGGGAAACTTTTCAACCCTTCTCCTTCTCTTTCCCCCTCTACTCTCGGAATTATACCTTTTACTGGGCAATTTTGAGAAAAGGAGAAAAGAAATTGGCTTTTTTTCCATCAAAAGTGGAAAAAGGGGGGTGATTAAAACTTTATTGATAGGAAGGGGGGATTTGGATTCCCGGGTCATTGATAAGTTTGACAACTTCAAATTGTCCGTTGATATTTCGGAATTTGTAGATATCTATCTCCTCCACATCTACCAGTGGAAGGTCAGGGGTCACATAGATAACTCCCAACCCCCTTTGATTTACATACTCTTTCAAAATTTTTTGGTTTTTGGTGGAGAGCATACTTACCTCATCTAAAATTAGGAAAAAGGTAGCCGGGTTATGTTTGATAAAAAGCTCCAAAAGACTTACTGCAATTGCTATTTTCAGGAGAATTGAACCGCCGGTAGAGCTTTCATTTTTAATTATTTTGAGGGTAGTGGGGCGATTATTCTCTCTAAATTTGACATTAATTTCTATCACATCTACCAATGAAAAACTCCCTTCTCCCACTTCCCTTTTTATCTCCCCGAAAAGTCGAATAATAGTTTCCAAACTTTTTAAACCTTCCCGGCTATCGAAGAAGAGGGATTCTTGGGTATCCATTAAACCAATCAAATCTTCCACTCTTCTTCTAATTTTTCGGAAAAGTTTCAGGATACTCCTTTTACTCTCTTCAACTTCAATCTTAATATCTCCCACTATCCCAAAGTCTACCTTTTCCAAATTTTGATTAATCCGTCGGACTTGGGTTAAAAAATCTTCCTTTGCACTTTCAAAACTTTCCAATTTTTTCTCTAAAATTCCGGAAACCAGATTTTTTAAACCTTTCAATCGGGTGCGGTTGAGAATTTCAAATTTTTTCTCTTTAAAAAGGTAGAGCTCGTCCACTTTTTCCAACTCCGCCGGCACCAGATTGGTTAAAAGTTCCAGATTGAAGTTTACTTCTACTCCTTCTATCGGGTATCTTCTCAATCTGGAGTTGAGTTGGGAAGCCACATTTCGAAAAGATGCCTTTTTTAAGCTCTCTTCCTCCTTTTTTCCTGTATAAATGGAGAAAAGCTCCTTAAGATACCGTTCAGTTGGAATTGGGGGAGCGGAGTGGGGCAATTTGGAAACCCGGGCAAGTCCCTCTTTTACAATCTCCAATTTCCGGTGGAGTTCCCCCTTCAACTCCTCCAGTTTTTCCAATCGGCTCTCTCCCCTCCGTTCCAGTTTTTCTCCAAACTTTTTCCATCGGCGGAGATACCCTTCCCACTTTTCCAACTCTTGTCGGAGGGAGGGGAGTTGTGCTATTTTTCCTCGGACTCTCTCCCACTCCTTGAGGAAAATCTCCTCCTGTTGAATTTCCCCTTTCAACTTTTTTATCTGCTCCAACTCCCTTTCCAGTTCCTTAATCCGCTGGTCCCGGGTTATCTCTCCCCTTTTACTTTTCAATTCTCCAATTTTTTTATCCAACTTTTTCTTCTCCTCCTCCATTTTCCGGCGGAGAAGTCCAATTCTCTTTTCCAATTCCCCTTTCTTCTCCTGCTCCAACTTTTTCCGGGCTTTTTCCATCTCCTTTTGGAGATTTTTTATTTCCCGGAAAATCTTTTTTATCTCCTCCCTCCTTTTTCCAATCTCCTTTTCAATTTTCCGGAGAGAAGTTTCAATCTCCCCCTTTTCCCCCTTGAAAAGGGTATTCAACTCCTCCAATTTTTTCTGGAGTTTTTCCCGGAGTTTTCCAATCCGCTCCTCCAAAATTTCCACTTCTCTCTTCAATTTTACCCCCTTCTCCTTTGCCACTTCAATTTGGGAGAGGAGGGTAATCTCCTTCTCTTGGAGTTCCTTTTTGAGATGCTCCAACTTTTCTTCCAATTCCCCCTTCAAAAGGTGGCGACGACTCCTCAACTTTTCCAACTCCTCTTCTGCCTCTGCCATTGAGGGAATGGATTTGAGATGGCTTTTATCCAACTCTATTCCAAAAATTGTTTCACTCTTTATCCGCGGTTTCAAAAGCTCTATATCCATAGAGAGAATTTTTTCATCCAACACCGGGTAGAGTTCCTCCTCCCAATTTTCCACATTTTGGGTTAAGAACTCTTTGAAAGAGTTGGGTTTGGTTTCCAGAATAGAGGTGTAAAATTTCATTTTTTCTGATATTTTTCCCGCTTTTTTCCTATACTCCCTCTCCAATCTCTCCTTCTCCTCTTCAAACTCCCGGCGAACCCTTTTCAACTCTTTTTCCCGTTTCAAAATTGCGTCCAGATAGTTTTCCCTCTCCCTCTGTTTCTCTCTAATCTCCCCTTTCAGTTTTCCAATTTCCCTCTCAATTTCCCCCTTTATCTCCTCCCTTTTTTGTCCAAATCTGCTATTTAACTTTTCCAACTCTCGCCGGTAATTCTTCCGTTTCTCTTCCAACTCTTCTATCTCCCCTTCCACCTCTGCTATCTTCTCCCGGAGAAGATACTCCTTTTCCCCCATTTCGTTTTTAATTTTTTCCAATTTTTCATAAAAAAGCTCTTCCAAATGGCGACGGACTCGAACCTCTTCCTCCTTCAATTTCTCCTTTAAAACCCTCTTCTCCCGCTCCAATCTTCCAATCTCTTCTTCAATCTCCTCTATAGCTCCTTTTACTCCTCCCCTCAATTGCTCCAATCGGGTGCGGAGTTCAACTTCTCTCTTTTCTATCTCCTCTTTTTGGGCTATCAACTCCTCCGCCCTTTGGAGTCGGGAGTGGGTATATCGGGATTTCAATTTTTCCAACCCTTCAATCTCCCCTTTGATTGTGTAGATCTGAGTTACAATTTTTCCCTCAATTTCCCTCAACCGGCGACGGAACCTTTCCAGTTGGTTTTTCCTGATTTTCCACTCTTTTTCTATTTTTTCAATCCCCTTTTCCAATCTCCCCTTTTCCTCCTCTTCCACCTTTCGCCGGTAAGCAATTTCCCCCTCCAATCTCTTCAACTCCTCCCCCAATTGGAGAAGTTCCCTTTTCAGACGATAGAGGTTGTCAATTGTTTTCAACTCCTGTTTAAAAGCCCGGTAAAAGTTGAGGTAGAGGCGATACTCTTCCAGTTCGGTTACAAACTCCTGATAATCTATCTCCCCTGCCTCAATCCGATCCAGAGTGGTAAAAATGGTCTCTTTGATACTTTTGGTATCAAAAACCGCCCGGTTGACATTGAAGATTTTGTTGTAAAGATTGACAAAAGTGGAATAATTTCTGATTGAGGTCAATTTGAAATCCAAAAATCGACTATCTTGTCCATAGATAATTCTCAAAAATTCCCCATTGGTATGGGGGCGATAGAAAAGGGGTGCCTCTTTGGCGTAGGAGATAACCTCTTTCAATTCCACTACCTCATCATTTTTAACTACCCGATTCAAGTCGAAGGGTTGTTTACTAAAAATCCGACGAATCTCCCCATTCCGTTTATAGACAAGGACAAAATAATCGGAAAATTGGTAGATAATGAAAGAGTTTTCATACTGGAAATAGAAGTCTTTAAACCCCCGTTTGTTGGGATCAATCCCCAAAGCTTTTACATCGGAATTGTAGTAGTAATGAATCGCTCTAATTGCTGTGGTTTTTCCACTCCCATTATCCCCCACAAAAAAGAGGTTCTTTTTTCTCAAATCTATTTCCGCAAATCCAAAATTGGCGGAGTTGAAAAAATAGATTTTTTCCATCTATTTGTCCTTTCTATTTTTTGGAAGATTTTTTCTCTCCCTCTCCCTACTTTCTTCCATTTCCGGGGAAGTATCCCCTTTGGAGGGTTCCCACAACTCTTCCTCTTCCTCTTTTTCCAACTCTTCTTCCCCAATTTCATCGGCTATAGCCTCCACTATATCCAGATAGTAGCCGATACTATTCAATACCAGATATTCATCTCGCCCCTCCAAGGGCTCTACTACAAAATTTTTTTCCAATAGGGAGAAAAGTTTATCGGTAATTTCCAATAAGTCCGATGTATCGAAAAGGGCTTTTAAAATTTTTTCGTCCCGTTTGGCATCAAATCGCCGGATAAACTCACTCTTTTTTATCCGATGCCCCTGTTCCAGATGGACAAAGACCCTTTTCAATTGGGCAATTGCCAAAATCACATTTTTGTGGGAGGTAAAAAATTTCTCTTCTTCTCCCCCCTTTAACTCTTTGCTCAAATAGAAGTAGCCATTCTCCCCAATTAAATAGAGCCCCAGTCGGTTTAAAAGTTGGGAGAGGGAGGTGAAATTTTCCCGGTCAGAAAGCCATTGGGCAATTTCAAAAAAGCGTCTGGAGTTGGTGGAGACAATTACGCCCCGGCTTAATACTTCAAATACTACACTTTCCATTGGACAATCCTTACATTGAACTCATTGTAATGGGGGGTATAAATAAGCTCTTTATCGTAATGGTTGAGGAGATAGACAAAGACCCGGACACTTTCATTGAGGAGTTCCCTGTCTATTTTCCCAATATGCTCAACCACCGATTTGAAAATATCGGAGCTTCCTTGAACTTTTGTAAGGAGGGTTTTAAGGTCAATTAAACTTATTACCTCTTCCAATTCCCTTTTTACGGTGGTCTTTTTAACTTTCCGGGGACGGGTAAGGGAGCCTACAATCCTCTTTACCCGATTGTAGTTGATATAGGCAATATCTGGAACATACTCCATCTTTTTTTGAATTCGGAACATTTTTTTTGTTAAAAACTCCTCTACCCGGCTATCTTCGTTGAGGATCATCTGGGCAGTTTTAAAAAGTTTCCGGTTGAACCTTCTCTTTTTTTCAGTTTGGGAAATAAACTCCCGGAGCCGTTTCAAATACCCATCGATATTCCGATTGAGGTGGAGAAGGTCCAAAAAAATATCTTTAATAAACTCTCTAAATTCAGGGAAATCCATAAACTCTTCAA
The DNA here is from genome assembly GCA_009659955.1 of Campylobacterota bacterium. GTDB lineage: Bacteria > Campylobacterota > Campylobacteria > Campylobacterales > Nautiliaceae > PUXY01. The sequence continues at coordinate 13,104 of PUXY01000042.1, forward strand.
ATATTGCCACAATCTCCCTATCCCTTTCCATTACTTCCCCAATCCCCTCCAAAATTTTCCGGGCTTCTTTTAAAAGAAATTCCAAATCGCTAAACTGGTCCCTTTCCAAATTTTCAATTAAACCACCCAATCGCCTATCCCGATTTTTCATTCCTTGATAAATCTGATTGAGTAGTTGAAAAATAAGCCTTTGGGTAAAAGGGCGCCGTCTAAATTGATACTCCTCTTTCAATTGATTGAGGCGGTTCAACTCCTTTTCAAAATCGGTTGCAATATAACTCAAATCTGCCCGAGCCAAAAGGGTATCTATAAAGTTGATGTAGAGTTCATTGAGATAGTAATACTCTCCAATTTTTAAAAAGAGCCCCACTTCCAAAAGTTGAGGTGGAACCATCTCTACCCTTCTATGGGGGTCTTTGTAGGCTTCATCTATCACTCTCCGGTGGCGACAAAGGAGATTCAATAATTCCAGATGCTTCACCTTTACTATCCTTTGCTTTTAAACTAATTTATATTTTTGCAATTTCCAGTTGGAAGGTGTTATCTAAAAAAAGATTATACCGATTTGTTTTCCCCGGAAAAGGGAGAGGTAAAAGAGGGCAAGAAAGCCAATTTTTTTATCAGATAAGGGAAGGAGAGGAAATTACAAAAAAAGATAAACTGATAAAGAAAAAAGGGAAAGAAGAGAATTGGAAAATATCCTTTAAAAGAGTTAATTCCCCTCTTCCAACTCCTTTTTTATCTCTTCCGCTTTTTCGGGAGTGCAAAAAATACCACAATGGCAAACTCCATTTTCCGGAATCTCCTTTTGAATTGCCGGTTTACAAGGACAAATTCTGTCATTTTTATCCCCAAAAGGAATAAAGCAGGGGCAATATCGCTTTCCATACATCAATTTGTTCCGGGTGAGTCCCATTACAATCGCATCATACACTTCCCGATTGGGAGTTAAAACCCACCCGAACTGCTTCGCCACCTTTTCCACAAATTTTTTGGTTTTCTCTTCTTCCTCTTTGAACTCCGGAGTGTTGGGGTCTACATCGGTTCTCAAAGGTTTCAACATTGCCATCCCTCCTTTTTGGATAAATTATAACCGATTTGAATAGGGAAAGAGAAAGGAGTTACTCCCCTTTCCCCACAAGATGGACAATTGAACTATTTTTCATTTTGTCAAAGTAGCTTTGGAGAATGGCATTCCTCTTCTCCCTGTAAAGTTTGGCTTTAATCAACCGCTCCACCTGTTGGAAGGGAAGAGTCTCAATCCCCTCTTTGGATTTAATATAGTAGACAGAATAGCCCCACTTTTCTGGAATTAGAGGGGTAAAATGTCCGGGGGGAGTCTGTTGGATAATGTAAGCCACTGGAATTGGAAGATTGGCAGAGTGGAGGGTTTCTGAGGTGATTTTTACTTGGGGTGGAGGTGCCAACGGGTTTTGGATAGCCATTTTCAAAAGTTGAGGGGAAGGGGCAGAATAACGGGTTACTTGGGCGCGACTCCAAAATTGAAACTCCCGTTGATGGGTTTTGTAGTAATTTTTTACCTCTTCGGGAGTAATTACGATTCGCCCATTTACAATCGATTTGAACAACTCCTCCTTTTTGAGATTGGTTGTAAGTTTTTGGATAAATTGATTATATTCTCCCCTCTGTTTCAAAAGCTCCTCAAACTGGTATTGCTCCATTCCATTTCGGCGGGCAATATCCCTAATAGCCCTATCAAGGGTTAAAGGGTCGATGGAAATTCCCTTCTCTTTCACCAGATAATCTATTAAATTTTTATCGATTAAGAGATTTAAAGCGGTATTGGGGGGAATATTCCTCTCTTGGGAAAGTTTTTCAATCTGATAAAGGGTTATAGGTTGGTCTCCTACTACTGCTACAATCTTATCTACAATTTCTCCCCCATAGAGGAGAAGTCCCACCAAAGAGAGGGCAATTACCTTTTTCTTCATATTTTAAATCTCCTTCGGAAATATTTTAAGTGAAAGTTTACCACACCTCACTTCTATTTTTCCCAGAAAATAGGGAAGGTTAGCGGGATTATGATATAATTTGGCAAAATATCAAAAAAGGATTTTTTTATGAAAGCAAAAGGTTTGATTATCCTCTTGCTCTTTTCATTTACTGCCCTTTTCGGTTTCCAGAGAATTCCCGCTACTTTGAAAACAGTGCTTTTGTTAAGAAAATATGGTATTCCGTTGGTAGATATTAGACCAAAACAGGAGATAAAATTTACCGGAATGATCAAGTGGGCAATAAATATTCCAATGATAAGCCGATATGGGAGTATCTTATATAGTAATCTCCACACCTTTAAACGGCAATTTCCTTTGAAATGGTGGAGAGACCCCCGCCGGTCTATTGCCCTTATTACCAAAACGGGATTGGACGCAATTCCGGTAGCCCGGCTTTTGGAACAACAGGGATATCACATTATTATTCTTTCTGGGGGATATAACTACCTCTTTAAAGATATGTTACTGAATATGGATAAATTTCTCACCCTCGATATTATTAAACGGCTTTAAAAGATGGGGAAAAATGAGCAAACCTAAAGTGGCAGTTACCGGAGCTTCCGGCTTTATCGGAGCTTACCTTCCCCGGCAATTTGAAGTGGTTCCAATTCCCCGCCAGTTGGAGGGAAAGGATTTGAGAGAGTTCCTAAAAAATAGTGGAGTAAAAGGGGTAATAAATCTGGCGGGGGAATCGATTTTTGGAAGATGGAATAAAAGAAAAAAGCAGAGGATTTGGCAGAGCCGGGTTTATACTACCCGGAAAATAGTAGAAGCAATAAATACCCTTCCCCAAATAGGCTTTTTTATTTCGGTTTCAGGGACCTCCCTCTACCCCGATAATCTCCCTTGTGATGAGAGTTGCACCCGGTTGGAGTGGAGTAGGTTCCTCTCCCAATTGATAGAGAGATGGGAGCAAGAAGCGTTCCGGTGTAATAAACCGACGGCAGTAGTCCGATTGGGAGTAGTGTTGGGGAAAGATGGAGGATTTTGGAAAAGGGTAGAGCTCCCTTTGAAAATGGGATTCTATCCGGTGGTAGGAAGCGGAAAGCAGTGGTTTTCCTACATTTATGTTGAAGAGTTGATAAACATTTTCCGATTTATTTTTGAAGAAAAGTTGATAGGCGTCTTCAACGGCACAACCCCCAATCCGGTAAGAATTGGAGAAGTGGGGAAAATATATGGGGAAATAACCGGTAAAAAGATTCGAACTATCAATATCCCTCCTTCTCTTCTCCGCCCCTTTTTGGGGGAGTTGGTAGATGAGGTGTTATTGGCTTCACCCCAAGTAATTCCCAAACATTTAATTGAAAAAGGGTATACCTTTCGCTATCCTTCTCTGGAAGATATTTTAAAAACACTGGTTTAAATAAAAAACAGACAAAAAGGAAGGCAGTGAAAGAGCAAAGTTTTTTGGTTGAAAAAGCCCTTTTTCCCGCAGCAGGATATGGCACCCGGTTTCTTCCTGCCACCAAGTCGGTGCCCAAAGAGATGTTGCCAATTGTCAATAAACCCTTAATCCATTATGGGATCAAAGAGTGTATGGAAGCGGGGATTTTCAATATAGGATTTGTTACCGGTAGAAATAAACGGGCGATTGAGGACTATTTGGACAACCACCCGGAATTGGAACAGAAACTTGATGAAAAAGATGCCCTCCACTATTTGGAGGAGGTAGATGAGATTATCAATACCTGCACTTTTACCTATATCCGTCAAAAACAGATGTTGGGATTGGGACACGCAATTTTAACTGGGAAACCACTGGTAGGGAGAGACCCTTTTGCAGTTGTGTTGGCAGATGATCTCTGTTTGGGGAATCCCCTCCGGGAGATGCAGGAGATTTTTAAAAAATATCGGGCAAGTATTGTAGCAGTGGAAGAGGTTCCACCGGAAAAAATTAATCGTTATGGGGTAATCAAAGGGAAAGAGATAGAAGAGGGGGTCTGGATTGTGGAGGAGATGGTGGAGAAACCCAAACCGGAAAATGCACCTTCCAATTTGGGGGTAATTGGGAGATATATTCTCACCCCCACCATTTTCGACTATTTGGAAAATACCCCTCCCGGGAGAGGGGGAGAAATCCAACTGACCGACGCCTTAAATACACAAGCCCAAGAGGAGATTGTAATTGCCTATAAATTAAAGGGGAGAAGATTTGATTGTGGAAGTGTAGAGGGCTTTATTGAAGCCACCAACTATTTCTATCAACTGGAGAAAGGGGAGAGAAAGGAGAATCCCAAAAAAGAGAAGGATAAAAAGAGATGAAAAAGCGGTTGGCACTTTTCCTCCCACTGGTAACCCTTTGGGGGAGTCAAGTGGAGCAGGTGGAATTGGTGGGACTCCACAGAATTTCACCTTCCACTGCTCTGATGAAAATTAAGATTCACCGGGGAGACCCTCTGGATTTGGAAAAAATAGATGAAAGTATCCGTGCCCTTTACCAAATGGGATACTTTCAACAAATTTATGGGGAAGTGGAGGGAAATAGAGTAATTTTCCGTTTTGTAGAAAAACCTTCCATTGCCAAAGTAACCTTTGTAAATCTCTCCGACGAATTGAAAAAGTTGATGAAGGAGGAGGGGATTCTGGTTCAAAAGGGGCAACTTTATAACCCCTATGCTATCCAGAAAATGAAAAATTTTATCCGGAGCTACTATAGGGCTAAAGGGTATACCGATACCTATGTGGAAATAGAAAAACTTCCTTTTAAAGGAAATAACCAAGTAATAGAGTTAAAGGTAATTATCCAAAAGGGGTATAAAACCAAAATTCGGAATGTGGAAATTTTTGGGGTGAAAAAAGGGGAGGCGGAAGATGTAATTGATGAATTGGAAAATAAACCCCGGGGCTTTTTAAGCCCCCTCCCCTTTTTCAATAGCGGATATTTGAAACTTTATGAACTTCCAAAGGATTGGGAGAAGGTTAGGGATTATTTCCTCAATCGGGGATATATAGATGCCCAAGTCTCCTCCCCCTATGCCAAAGTCAATCGGGATAGCCACTTTGCCGATATATATTATCAAGTAAAAGAGGGAATTCAGTATCGGGTAGGAAAAGTAAAAGTAGCATACCCTCCCCAACTTAAGGTTAAATTGCCCGATTTGGTTTTGGAAACTGGAAAGTTTTTCAATATCAACGCAATGCGGGAGGATATAAAAAATATTACCCACGCTTTCCAAAATCTGGGTTATGCCTTTCCCGAAGTAAAACCCCTGATTCATAAAGATAAAAAGAGAAAAGTTGCAGATGTAACTTATCAAGTAATTCCCGGAAATATTTACTACATTCGAAAAGTCTATATCAGTGGAAACCAAAAAACTTTAGACCGGGTGATCCGGAGATATGTTTACCTTCTCCCGGGACACAAATTTACCTATAGGGATTTGGCTGATAGTAAAAGAAGACTTCAGCGGAGTGGCTATTTCGAAAAAGTAGATATTAAACTGGAAAAGGTGGATAATCATTTATTAGATGTCTATGTCCAAGTCAAAGAGGGGTTGAGTGGAAATTTGGTTGCCGGTATCTCCTATGGGAGTTACAACAAATTGGGATTTGATTTCCGTTTGACAGAGCGGAATATTTTTGGAAGCGGACAAACTTTCAAAGCCTCCGCTTCAATTTCCGCCAAATCCAGTGCCTACAACATCTCCCTTTTTAACCCAAATCTTTTGGACTCCCCCTACTCTTTAAAAGCGGGAATTTTCTCCACCAAATTTGAAGGAATTTCCTATACCTATTCTTCCCGGGGATTCTACTTTGGAATGGGACGGGAGTTGACCCGGAACCTCTCTACCAGTTTAACTTTCCGTTACTCCCATAACAAATTAAGCGATTACGATGAAGAGTTGACCTATCTTCTCCCCGACTCCTACAAACACGCCCTAATATGGAATATCAACTATAATGATACAGACGCTTTCTACTTCCCAACCGACGGGAAAATTCTGGACTTATCGATAGAGTATGCCGGTTTGGGAGGGGACGAAAAATATATTAAAACTATTGCCACTGCCAAATTTTTCCACCCGATTCTCAATGATTACTATGAAAAAGTTGCCGTCTTTAAAATTAAAGGAGTTTATGGAGTAATTGATGATAGGGGATATCTCCCCATCAATGAAAAATTCTATTTGGGAGGATATGGTCGAATTAGGGGATTCCAATGGTATACCATCTCTCCCGTAGATGAAAAAGGGAACCGGATCGGGGGTAAAAAGGAGTTTATCATCTCCCCCGGTGTCTCCACTCCTTTGAGTCAAAAACTCCATATGTGGTTGACCGGATTTGTAGATTATGGAGGAGTTGGAGAGGATAAAATTAATATTATCCGGAGTAGTTACGGCTTCTCCATCGACTGGATTACCCCCATCGCTCCAATTAGCTTTACTTGGGCGTGGCCTTTGAAATATAAATCTACCGACGACCTCCAGAGATTTGAATTTAATATCGGAATGACTTGGTAAGGGGCTCCAATGGACTCTTCTACACCTCCCAAAAAATGGAAAATTGAAATAGTCCCCCTCCGGACTACCCCCGACTACTCCCAAAACCTCCAAAATCTTATTACCGCCACCAACACCTCCCCGGCAGATTTTCTCCTTTTTCCCGAAGTGGTATTGACCGGTTTCGATTATCACAATTGGAAGGAAGTAAATAGATTTGGGGAGTTTGCACTGGAGCAATTGAAAAAAGAAATTACCAAACCAATCGCCTTAACCATTATCCTCGATAATCGAAACTACTTTTTCCTTTTGGCACCGGGAGAGGAGATTTATCGCCGGGGAAAATGGAACCTTTTTGGGTATGAAAAAAAACACTTTCAACCGGGACGCCCTCCGGAAATTTTCCAATGGGGAGAATTGAAACTCCTCCCCCTCATCTGTTTTGAATTGCGGTTTGTGGAATATTGGCTCCAATTCCGGAATAAAGTGGACTTGATTCTGGTGCCCGCCCGATGGGGAAAGGAGAGAATCTCCCACTTTCAAACCCTTTTAAAAGGAGTGGCTCTCTCCACCCAAACTTGGGTAGCCGGAGTAAATAGCCCCAACGAAACCTCCTACTCCGCCCTTTGGAACGGGTGGGGAGAAGGGATAGATTCGACCCAATCCTTTATTTCCGGAGTAGATTTAACCCTCAATTCCTACTATCGGAAAAAACTCCCCCTTCAATAGAGGGGACAAGGTTTTTCCCCCATACCAAAGGGGAGTAATTTCCTTTTTTCTCCTTTCCTTTTGGGTAGGAGAAATTCCCTTTTTCTTGATTTTTTTTGAAAAAATTCTCCCTTCCCCTTCCCCAAAAATAGAGTTTCCTTCCCTTCCTACCCAAATTTTCCGGCGATATAATCGATGGTTCTTTGCTCTTTGGGATTGAGGAAGATTTGGGAGGTTTCCCCAAATTCCACCAACTCTCCCAGATACATAAAGGCGGTATAGTCACTTATCCGGCTTGCCTGTTGCATATTGTGGGTAACAATAACTATCGACACCTTTTCCCGGAGTTTGATAGCCAACTCCTCAATTGCAATTGTGGAAATTGGGTCTAAAGCGGAGGTGGGTTCGTCCATCAAGAGAATCTCCGGCTCCAGAGCAATTGCCCGGGCGATACAGAGCCGTTGTTGTTGCCCTCCACTCAACCCCCGGGCGTCCTGTTTCAACCTATCTTTTACTTCGTCCCAGAGGGCAGACCCTTTCAACGCCTCCTCCACTTTTTCGTCAATTTCACTCTTTTTCTTCCCTTGGAGTCGGAGTCCGTAAGCCACATTGTCGTAAATGCTCATCGGAAAGGGGGTCGGTTTTTGGAAAATCATTCCGACCCTTTGCCGGAGTTGAATCAACTCCTCCTCCTTCTTCCACTCCAAAATATTTTCCATTTCACCGGTTTCCAAATTTTTCAAAAGAATCTCCCCTTCATACCGGTTCCCGGGATAGAGGTCGTGGATCCGATTGAGACTCCGGAGAAGGGTCGATTTTCCACACCCGGAGGGTCCAATTAAAGCGGTAATTTTATTCTCATAAAAGGGGAGATTTATCCCTTTCAACGCCGGTTGAGTGGTATTGGGATAGTAAAAATAGAAATCTTTTACTTCCATTATCATTTTTTATCCTTTACCAAATATCGACCAATTAGATTAATAATCAATACTACCACCACCAGAACAAACGCCCCTGCCCACGCAATTTTTACCAATTGGGGGTTGGGCATTGTAGCCAAATTGTAAATTGCCACGGTGAGGGAAGGAAATTGATGGTTCAAATCGAGGGTAAAAAATTCATTATTTCCACTTGTAAAGAGGAGGGGGGCGGTCTCCCCCACAATCCGGGCAAACGCCAACAGAATTCCGGTGGTAATTCCCACCTTTGCTGCCCGGATTACAATATCGAAAATTACCCGATATTTGGGCACCCCCAAAGCTACCCCCGCTTCCCGGAGCTCTTTGGGCACCAGAGAGAGCATATCGTCGGTGGTTCGGACTACAATCGGGAGCATCATTACCGCCAACGCCACAATCCCCGCCCAACCATTGCTATGCCCCACCGGAATTACCAAAATGGAGTAGACAAATACCCCAATCACAATGGAGGGGGCAGACATCATAATATCGGACAAATTTCGAATAATCTCCGCCAACCGGGAGTTGTAGGAGTATTCTTGGAGATAAATCCCCGCCAAAACCCCCACCGGCACCCCAATTAAAGTTGCAATACCCGCCAAAATAAACTGCCCTATCAATAAGTTCCGGAGCCCATTGTCCACCAAATCGGAGGTAAAAAGATGGAGATTCAGAGAGGTTATCCCTTTAATGGTCAAAGTTATTAAAATCCAAAAGAGAAAAATAAGTCCCAAAATTGCCGAAAGGGTGGAGAGAAAGAGAACTATTTTATTGAGGAAAAACCGCCTTTTCAACATTTCAATCCCCTTTCCGATTGTTGAGGAATTTGAATTTGCCATAGGTAATTACCGCAAAACTTAAGATAAAGAGAATCAACGCCAGATAAAAGAGGGCAGAGAGACTCATTCCACTACTTTCGGCAAAATTGTTTGCCAACACCACCGGGATAGAGATGGTGGGGTCGGTGAGGGATTTGGGAAGGGAGAAGACCCCCCCAATTACAAAGGCAACCGCCATTGTCTCCCCCAACGCCCGCCCCAAAGCCAGAATAATACTTCCAATAATTCCCCGTTTTGCATAGGGAAACACCACATCTTTTATTACCTCAAATTTGGTCGCCCCGACCGCATAGGCACTCTCTTTCAAAACCCCGGGGGTGGTCTTCATTGCGTCCCGGGTCAAAGAGGCGATAAAGGGGATTATCATAATTCCCAATACCAACCCCGCCACCAAAAGGGAGACGCTACTCCCTCCGAAAATTTTGGAGACCAAAGGTCCAAAATAGAAAAGCCCCCACATTCCGTAAATAATCGACGGAATTGCCGCCAAAAGCTCAATGGCTATCCCCACCGGCTTTTCAATAAAGGGGGGAGCAATTTCGGTCAAAAATATAGAGATACCCAAAGCAATTGGCACCGCAAAAATTAGGGCAATTAGAGTAGAGAGAATTGTTCCCACAATTGGAATCAACCCCCCATAGATAACTTTTACTTTTTCCTCCTTTTTCTCCCCTTG
>PUXY01000043.1 GCA_009659955.1 Campylobacterota bacterium
AAGGGATTAAATTACCCGTAAATCTTTGTAGGCTTGAATTACCCGTTGTTTCATACTTTTCTCCCCTTCCCGCAACCATTTCCGGGGGTCGTAATATTTTTTGTTGGGTTTGTCTTCCCCTTCGGGGTTTCCAATTTGGGATTGGAGGTAGTCGTGATATTTTTCAATATACCCTTTTACCCCTTTCCAGAATGCCCATTGGGTGTCGGTATCGATATTCATTTTTACCACCCCGTAATCGATGGCTTCGTGGATTTTTTCCAGTTCGCTTCCGCTCCCTCCGTGGAATACAAATCGGATAGGTTTAGGATCTTCCAATCCAAACTCTCTCCGGACATACTCTTGGGAGTTTTTCAAAATGATGGGCTCCAATCGGACACTTCCCGGTTTATAAACCCCGTGGACATTTCCGAAACTGGCGGCGATAGTGAAAAGGTCGCTAATTTGGCTCAACTCTTTATAGGCGTAAGCCACATCTTCCGGTTGGGTATAGAGTTTGGCGTTATCGATACCGGTGTTATCAACCCCATCTTCTTCTCCCCCGGTAACCCCCAACTCAATTTCCAACATAATATCCAGTTGGCTCAACTTTTTGAGATACTCTTTACAGGTTTGGACATTCTCCTCCAACGGCTCTTCGCTCAAGTCCAACATATGGGAACTGAAGAGGGGGCGTCCATATTTTTCATAATGTTTCCGGTTGGCTTCAATCAATCCATCAATCCACGGGAGAAGTTTCCGGGCAGCGTGGTCGGTGTGGAGAATTACGCTAATTCCGTATGCTTCTGCCAGAGTGTGGATATGTTTTGCTCCGGCAATTGCCCCTAAAATAGCCCCTTTTTGATTCTCATTGGAGAGTCCTTTTCCCGCCCAAAAGTGGGCTCCCCCATTGCTAAACTGGATAATTATCGGTTTTCCAACTTCCGCCGCCGCTTCCATTACCGCATTTACAGAGTTGGTGCCCACTACATTAATTGCCGGAAGGGCGAATCCTTGGCTTTTGGCGTAGTCCAAAACCTCTTTGGCTTCGCTTCCAGTTAAAACTCCCTTTGGAAACTCCATACTTCACCTCCTTTGCCAAAGTTTTTAAATTTTATATTGGAATTTTACACTGGTTTGGGGAGAAGAGAGATAAAAAGGGGGAAAAGAGGAGTTATTTACCCCCTACATTGTAGTATTGGATTTTATGTCGATTCAAAATTGCTTGGATTTGTTGATTAACTTTTTGTCGGAGAAGGAGTTGTTGGATAAAAGGCTTAACCTGTTGATAGGGGACATATTTGCCGTTTTTATCCTTAAACTTGGCTTTATTTTGGTTGTAGAAGTTTCGAATTTCGTTTTCGGTTACTTTTACCTTTTTTGCCAACTCTTTAGCCCAAATATTAATTGCCAATTTTTCTGCCAAAATCCGATAAGTTGGGGTATTGGTAACTCTCCGGGCTTGTTGATAGAGAAGTTTAGTGGTAACAAAATCCCGGATTACTGCTTGCCGTTGGGGGGCAGGCAAAGTGGTCAAAGAGATTTGTGGATTTCCGGTAATAGCCCGGAGGTATTGATTTACTTCATTGGCGGTAATTTTTTTTCCGTCAACTACTGCAACTACTGCATTGGGGCTAATGTTTGCAAAAAGTGCAACCCCCAAAAATCCTGCCATTGTCAATTTTTTAAGCATTGAAGCCTCCTTTTTTTCAATTATGCCATATTATGAATAACATTTTGGACATCGTCGCTCTCTTCCAAAGCGTCGATAAGTCTCTCCACCTTCTCCGCCACTTCGTCGGAGACATCGGTGGTATTGGTGGGGGTCAATTGGATATTACTTTCGATAATTTCAATCCCCTCCAGTTGGTTAATCGCCTCCAAAACTTGGTTAAACTCTTCGGGGGTGGTTTCAATTACCAAAACTTCGTCCATCTCTTTAATATCCTCCGCCCCCGCCTCCAAAGCCTGCTCCATCACCTCATCATCTTTTTCCCCCCGTCCTACAACGATAATCCCCTTTTTTTCAAACATCCACGCCACACTTCCACTGGTTCCCAGATTTCCCCCATTTTTCCGGAAAATGTGCCGGATTTCTGCAACTGTCCGATTTTTGTTATCGGTAAGGCACTCCACCATAATTGCCACTCCGCCGGGTCCATACCCTTCATAGACCACTTCGGTTAAAGTAACCCCCGGTAATTTTCCGGTGGCTTTATCAATCGCCTTTTGGATATTGGACATCGGCATAGAGTCGGCTCGGGCTCTCTCAATTGCCAATCGCAAAGCGGGGTTGTTATCGGGGTTTCCTCCCCCCTGTCGGGCAGCGGTCATAATCGCCCGGACATGTTTGGAGAAAATTTTGGATTTTTTTGCATCTTCCCGGGCTTTAATATGTTTAACTTTACTCCATTTATTGTGTCCTGCCATTCAACTCCTTTGGAGAAATTTTCCCAAAAGGATACCACAAAATTGTGTAGGGGAGGTAAAAAAGTTCCACTGGTCTATGTTACAATTTATGGAAAAAGTTTAGCTACAAAGGCACAAAATGGACAAAAAAGCCGGTGTTTTACTTTTAACTATCTCTCTCCTGTGGGGAAGTAATTATTTAAAAGATAATCGCTTTTTTTTGGGAATAGATGGAGGAGGCACCCGGATAGAATCTTCCAAAACCGGAATGATTGAACTCAAATGGGGGTATGATTATTACATTTCCAATCCTCTCCAGTTTAGCAATAGGATTTACCTTTCGGTAATGCGGTTGGCGGGGGTAGATAGGGATATCCACGGGGCAGAGCTCCACTACGATTTTGTATTCAATAATCATACTATTGCCCGTCCCTATGTGGGGTTTTTAATGGGATATGCTTCCCGATATAGGAATGGAAGTGGTGCCGACAAAGACTTTTTTACCTATGGAGGAGAGTTGGGGGTTCTCTTCTACCTTGGAGACCATTGGGAGTTGGAAGTGGGAGGGGCGGTCAACAATGGTTCATCTGGGGGTGATTGGAAGGAAAGTTTAAAACGCTACTTTATAGGGTTCAACTACACTTTTTAGACCTCCCTCTTTTCTTCTTTTGCCTTTGTCCCAATGGGAAGAGAGAATTGGCAGAATTTTTCTCCTTCCTTGAGCTCTTTGACCTGCTAAAATTTCTCCGAAAAAATCTACCATTTCCAAAGGAAAAAAATGGATTGGGAAAAAATTTACCAGATTGTAAAAGAGCGGGATAGGAAAATAAATAGCTATTTTGAAAATTTGCCTCCCGATTTGGAGAAAACTTTTCAGGAGATATTGGAGAAATTGGGAGTGGAGGCAACCCCAGAACGGATTTTAATGTTAAAAAAGCGGTTTCTCCATCTCCGGGAGGAGAGTATCCAGTTACTTTTGGCGGAGGCGGGGGTAAAAGAGGAGGAGATTCCAAAAATTCAGTTGGAAATTTATGAAAAAGTTCGGGATTTCTGGTTAAAAGAGCATCGGAAATTGATAGACAGGCTCTACCCCTATCTCTCCCCTTTTTATCGGGAGTTATTGGAGGGGGTGCACCGGTTGGGGATTCTCTTTAGCCAATGGCAACCGGTCTGGGCTACCCATATTCTCCATACAATCAATGAAGAGTTGAGTCTCCAATTTGGGGGAGATGAGGCAAAAATTTTAGCTTTTCTTTTGGAAAATGGACTTTTGGATAAAGGGCACTTTGAGGAGGTGGGAGACCGGTGTTATTCGGTTTTAATCTCCCAAGGAGAGGGAAAGTATCGGGTTGCCAGTTATCGGGAGTTTTTCCAAAAAGAGGTGGGGGAGGCGGTGGAGATTCTTTCCAATTTAATCGGAAAATTGAAGGAGACCCCTGCCACTCCCGAAGAGCAAAAAGGGGAGTGGATTGGGTATCTCTCTGCCCTCAAAGAGGCATTGGAAGAGGAGAAAGTTGACAATTTAATCCCCCGGTGGGGGGAGGTAGATCGGCGGTGGATGGAGGTAAAAACCCCAATTCAGATGGGGCACCCACTGGAGTATTATGAGGATAAATATCGAAAAGCGGTGGCGTTGGAATTGGATATCCGGGTAAAAAATCCCCATCTCCAAAGCTCTGTCCAACCGGCGATAAAGGAGATGTATAAAACCCTCTGTCCAGACCCCCGGTTACTGGAAATTGGGTTTAAAAATATCGACCGAACCCAACTCTACATCTCCACCCCCGCCCTCTTTTACGGGGCGGAGTTCAATGGACTCTTTTCCGCCCAAGTGGTGCCCAACGATGAGGTTGTCAGTCAAGAGAAGGGGAAAAAGATTTTTGCCTTTCCGGAAAAGGTGTATCAAGATATAAAAGCCCGTCCCAAAATGGCTCTCCCCTATGAAATTTTTGGGGTGGAGTTTATGGAGGAGTTTTACCGGGATTTGGAAGATTGGGAGCTTTTCTTCAAACTTTACGATATTACCACAATTGGGCACGAATTTGGACACATTCTCTGGGTTGATACCACCACCGAAGCCCAAATGAACCGGAGTGGAATGTATAAAAATGGGGAGGAGTGGAAGGCTACCACCGGGGGATTGATGGCATTTTTCCATCGGGAGGAGCCGACATTAATTCGCCCCCTTCTCCGGGATTTGATCAAACGGGCGGTCTCCCTAATCCAGTGGATGGAGATAGATGAGATTCTCCCCTACTACATTGAGGGGTTAATCCATTTGGCGGGACTCTTCTCCACCGGACTCCTTACTTTCAATGGGGAGAGGTTGGAGTATCACTGGGAGTATTACCCCCAATTGAAGGAGTGGTATCGGGAGAAGTATCTCCAACTGGGACTCCTCTACCTCCGGAAGGGGGATAGTTGGGAGTTCCTCTCCCAATTTGTTACCAAAGAGGGTCGCAGATTCCTCCCCCTTGACCCAAAAATTAGGGAATTTGTCCTCCACTATTATCGGCGGTATCAGGAGATAGGGGGGCAACTTTGGAACGGATAAAAAGGATTGTGGTCAAAGTGGGAACTGCCACCCTCTACGAAAATGGGGTTTTAAGTGGGAGAATGGATAAAATTGTCGACCTTTTGGCTCTCCTCCATCGGGAGGGGTATCAGATAATTTTGGTCAGTAGCGGGGCAGTCGGTGCCGGTTATGGGGTGTGTAAACTGGATAAAAGTGAATTGGTCAATAAACAGGCATTGGCGGCAATTGGGCAACCGATTTTGATGAAGGAGTATCAGGAGAGGTTCAAAAAACACAATATTGTAGTTGGACAAGTTCTCTTGACCGCCTCCGATTTCGATAGTCGCCGACGCACCCAAAACGCCCAAGCTATGATAGAAGTAATGTTGGAAAATAGAACAATTCCCATTATCAATGAAAACGATTCGGTCTCCATTGAGGAGATGATTATCGGAGATAATGACCAGTTGAGTGCCTATGTAACCTACTATTTCAATGGAGATTTACTGGTAATTTTGAGCGATATAGACGCCTTTTATGATGGAAACCCCAAAACCGACAAAACCGCCCGCCCCATTCAAGTGGTTACCTCCATTAAACCGGAGTGGCTCCAGATGGAGTGTAACCCCAATGACCAGTTTGCCACCGGAGGGATTGTAACCAAATTGAAAGCCGCCCAATTTTTAATGGAGAGGGGGATTCCCCTCTATTTGACCAGTGGATTTGATTTGGGCAATTTCCGCTCCCTCCTTCTGGACGGAGTCCAACGGGGAGGCACCCTCTTTGTCCCAATCGAAAAGTGGGGGAGGT
>PUXY01000044.1 GCA_009659955.1 Campylobacterota bacterium
AGCGTCAGGGCGTCCATCTTTATCCAATTTGATAATAGTTCCGTGGCATTGGATACAGATGTTAGCCACATTCAAATCTGCCAATCGGGGGTTTCCTTGATTTGCTTTGAAAACTTCCCCATCGGTGCGGATACCGGACCCCATTTTTTTACCATCTACAAAATAGCTTGGGTTATCCCCTTTCAAGCTTTCATAATGGTAAGAAAGTTTGGTCATTTTGTATCCGTGCCCATTTTTGGGGGTTGCCAACCATTGGGCTGCACCTCTGGAGTGTCCGGAGTTGAGGTATTCGGTTACTTCTTTGGCGTGACATTTTGCACAGGTTACAGAGGATACTGCCGCTGCAACAGTCCAGTTATCCCCTTTCATTGGGTGGGCTTTGAAAGCGGTTGGATAATCTTTAGGCACAACGTGGCACGCAACACACCCTACGCCCGCTTTGGCGTGTTTGGAGTGCTCCCAATCGGCTACAATTCCGGGGTCTTGAGCTTTGTGACAAGAGAGACATTGCTCATCGGTAACCCCTTGTGGTTTGAACTCTTTCAATTTTTTAAAATTGGGGTTGGAGTCCAAACTATTGGCTGCCAATGCAAAACTGGCAATAGCGGCTACACTCAATCCTGCAGAGAGTGCTTTTTTCATTGCTTCCTCCTATTCTTTGGAGACTTTGGAATTTACCAAATCTGGCATTTAAATTTTAATTAATAAAAGTGTCAATAAAGTGCCAAGGGAAGATTTCTCAAAGGGAAAATTGTTTGATATAAGCTGGAAAAAAAGGGAGGGTGTTTCAAAAGTTCCCACAATTAATATTTACCTCTCTCTTGGTAAAATACCCCCCAAAAAAGGGGTGTTTTATGGAGTATGAAGTTGTTATTGGGTTGGAAGTCCATGTTCAATTGAATACCAAAACCAAAATCTTCTGCAGTTGTCCAACTTCTTTTGGGGAGAGGGAAAACCTCAACACCTGTCCGGTCTGTTTGGGGTTGCCGGGGGCGTTGCCGGTAATGAATCGGGAGGCGGTCAAAAAAGCGGTGCTCTTTGGGCGGGCGATAAATGCCAAAATCAATAAAAGGTCTATTTTTGCCCGGAAAAACTACTTTTATCCCGATCTTCCCAAAGGGTATCAAATTAGCCAGTTTGAGATTCCAATTGTGGAAAATGGGGAGCTTTTTATTGAGGTCGATGGGGAGGAGAAGAGAATTGGGATTACCAGAGCCCATCTGGAGGAAGATGCCGGAAAAAATATCCATCGGGAGGGGTATAGTGTAGTCGATTTGAACCGGGCGGGAACACCCCTTTTGGAGATTGTCTCCGAGCCGGACCTCCGGAGCAGTGATGAAGCAATTGCCTATTTGAAAAAACTCCACGCCATTGTCCGATATTTGGATATCAGTGATGCCAATATGCAGGAGGGGAGTTTCCGGGTCGATGCCAATGTATCGGTGCGTCCCAAAGGGCAAAAGGAGTTTGGAACCCGGGTGGAGATTAAAAATATCAACTCTTTCAAATTTATTAAGCAGGCGTTGGAGTATGAAATTGAGCGACACATCGACGCCTATGAAGATGGAACCTATCAAGAGGAGGTGGTTCAAGAGACCCGGCTCTTCAACTCCCGGACTGGGGAGACCCGGTCAATGCGGGGAAAAGAGGAGAGTGCCGATTACCGCTATTTTCCCGATCCAGACCTTCTCCCGTTGGAGGTGCCGGAGGAGTTTTTCTCCCTACCAATTCCCGAGTTACCAGATGAAAAACGGCGGAGATTTATGGAGGAGTATAAATTGAAACCCTACGACGCCGGGGTTTTGACCGCCGAGCCGGAGCTTGCTCAATTTTATGAGGAGGTGGTAGGTGCCGGAGTAGACCCCCAAATGGCAAATAGTTATCTCTCTGTGGAGCTTTTGGGGCGGTTGAATAAGAAAAATATTCCGATTACAGAATCCCCAATTTCCGCCCAAAAGTTGGCTCAAGTAATTAAACGGGTGGCGGATAAAACTATCAGTGGAGCCGGAGCTAAAAAAGTGTTGGATAAATTGATGGAAGAGCCCCAATTGGAAGTTGATGAAGCTATTGAAAAATTGGGGTTGAAACAGATTAGCGACCCGGCGGTAATAGAGGAGATGGTGGAGGAAGTTTTGGAAAAAAATGGGGATAAAGTGGAGCAGTATCGGAATGGAAAAACCAAACTTTTCGGTTACTTTGTGGGGCAGGTAATGAAGGCGAGTAGAGGGAAGGCAAATCCCCAATTGGTCAATCAGATTCTCAAAACCAAATTAGATGGTTAGTCGGAGCTCAATCTGGGCGAAACTCCTTGTCTCCTTCGCCCTTTGGCTGGACCGGAACCGGACTTACCGGAAAATTAAACACTTTTTCAGAGAGCTTTTGACCAACGACCGGTATCCACCCAAAAAGGTGTTTGATACCTTTATGGTGTTTGTGGTGCTTTTTAGTGTAGGGATTTTAATTTACGATATTGATTATAAACTTCCCTCTTTTTTTGAGTGGTTGGATATCTATATTATCACCCCCATTTTTATTATTGAATACCTCCTTCGACTCTGGGTCTATTCGGATATTAGAGAAATTATTTTAGATGAAGCCGAATTATCGGCACTTTTGGGACGTCCCTACCGATTGGGGTATGTCCTTTGGGAGATTGTCAAAAATAAGTTTAAATATATCACCTCTCCAATGGCGATAATTGACCTTTTGGCAATTCTTCCCAGTTATCGACCTCTACGGATTTTGCGGATTTTTCTCCTTTTCCGGCTCTTTAAAATTCTCCGATATAGCAAAAGTATCAACACTTTTATAGAGGTTCTGGGGAATAAAAAATTTGAGCTCTTTATATTGTTGATTTCGGTGGGATTTGTAACCTTTATCGGGGGAGCATTGATTTATGTGTTGGAAGCGGGGAAAAATCCCAATATCCACTCCTTTTTTGACGCTTTCTATTGGTCTTTTATTACCATCTCCACCGTCGGATATGGGGATATTACCCCCACCACCGAAGAGGGGCGGAGTCTTACCATTATCTTGGTAGTTGTGGGAATTGGATTTATCTCCTTTGCCACCTCAATCATTGTCTCTGCATTTTCTGAAAAATTGGACGAACTGAAGGAGGAGAGACGGCTCTACTCCGCCAAAGGAATGAAAAAATACTCCCTTATTTGTGGGTTTTCCGATGAGGCGGAGAGATTGGCGGAAAAGTTGAAAGAGGAGAAGATGTCCTTTATTATTGTAGAAATGGACAAAGAGAGGGTGGAGAAGGCAATTTCTATGGGATTTCACGCCCTTACTGCCGATGCTACCGATACCGATTTTTTAAAAGAGCTCAATTTTGATGAGGTTCAACAGGTGTTTGTTTTAACCAATAGCGATATTACCAACTCCTTTATTATTTTGAGTATCCGGAACTTCAACCGCCGGGTGCCCATTTTGAGTCTTGCCAGTAGTGAGGAGAGTGTGGAAAAGTTGAAACACGCCGGAGCCACCCACGTTATTACCCCTTCCCGGGGAACTGCCATTTTGACCGCCCAGTATGTCAACAACCCCCATATTTTCGATGTGTTGGAGGCGGTATTGAGTGAAAGTCGGGGGGTAATTTTGGGGGAGATTTTAATTGCCAAAGGGAGTTTCCTCGATGGGGAGTTGATAGGGGAGATTGATTTTAACAACTACAAACTGATTTTAATTGGGCTTTGGAAACAGCACCCCCCCAAAAAGTCTCCAATTCCTCCACTTCAGATTCAAGGGGGGTATTTCTACTTCAATCCACCCGCCTATTTTAGAATGGAAGGGGGGGATTTGTTGGTTGTAATGGGATACCGGGTGAGTATAGATTACTTTAAGGTCAATATAGAGCAGAGTGTAATTTAATTCAGTTTTTTTAATACTATCAATTTAATAAAGCCAACTAAACTCCTCTATTTTCCCCCCATTCTGTATAATTTCTCATCTTTGCTTGAAAAGGGTAATTTAAACTAAATTAGAAAATTTTTTACTCCATTTAATAAAGGAAAAATATGAATTTGGCAATTATTATGGATGGAAATGGTCGGTGGGCAAAACAGAGGGGTTTGAAAAGGGTGGAAGGGCATAGGCAAGGGGTGGAGGTAGTCCGGAAAATTACTACCTATTGCGCCCAAAGAGATGATGTGGAAAATTTGATTCTGTTTGCCTTTTCCACCGAAAATTGGAAACGCCCCAAATTTGAGGTAAATTTTTTAATGAAACTTTTGGACGAATATCTGGATCGGGAATTGGAAACCTACTTGAAAAATGGAGTAGCTTTGAAAGTTATTGGAGATATTTCCAAATTTTCTCCCAAATTGAAAGCTAAAATTGAAAAAACCGAAAAATTGACCGCCGGCGGAAAAAATTTGACCCAAGTTTTAGCCCTCAACTACGGGGGGAGAGATGAAATAGTTAGGGGGGTAAAGAGATTGATTGCCCAAGGGGAGGAGATTACTATTGAAAATCTCCAAAGTCGACTGGACTTTCCCTACGATGTGGACTTGATGGTAAGAACCAGTGGAGAAGTTCGAATCAGTAACTTTCTCCTCTGGCAGTTGGCTTATAGTGAATTGGCGTTTACTCCAACTTTCTGGCCCGATTTTACCCCGGAGGAGTTGGAAGAAATAATAAAAGATTTTTATAATAGGGAAAGGCGGTTCGGGGGGATAAAATAACCCAAAAGGATTGGAAAGTGTCGGCAGATTGTAAAATTCTCTTTTTGAGAAGTGTAAGACAACGGCTCCCCGAAACCAATGAAGAGGTGGAGAAATTGGGGTTTATTGTCTACTATGGACGCACCCTGATCGGAAAAGGGGTAATTATTACCTTTTTTGTCAAACCCACCCGGGAGGAGTTGAGCCAAGAGGAGAGCCAGTCAAAAATTAAAGGGGTAAAGGGAAAAAGGAGACTTTTTGAATTTAAAGCCTTTACTGCCAAACGGATAAAAATCTATCTTGATGAAATTGCCAAAGAGTTGGAAAAGTATCTCCATAAAACTAAAAATCGCTCCGATGCTTTAATCTCTTTTATCCCCTCCAAAACCAAAATTCCCCAACAAATCGCCGAAAAATTGTCTACCATTTTGGGATTGGAAGTAAAAGAGGCTATCTTCCAAAAAAAGAGTAAGTTGAATACCATCTTTTCCAAAACCGGAAAAGAGGAGAAATTCAATTTAAAACTGAAGGGCATCTCCCCCGATAAAAGATTTATCGTAATTGATGATGAGGTAACCGGAAGCACCATTTGCGAAGTTCTCACCAAACTTTACCAACATAATCAAAAAATAAACTACTTTTTTATTATTGAAAAATGTGTTGAGTGGTAAAATTTTACCCTTTCCACTCCTTTTTACCTATGGTTAATTTCAAACAATCAAATAGACCCATTTTCCTTTTTTTCTGGAAGAATCAATTTGATATTGGAAAAAGGAATTTCTAAATTCAACTCTCTTTTCCAGTTTTGGAATTGAGTTTTCTATAATTAAATCGATTAAAGGGGAGATTGCTTATTCTTTTCTCTTCTCCTTTCCCGATCAATTCCCAATGGAAATCTCCAATGGGGGCGAAAGAAGGGTTTTTCCCTTCTCTCTTCTTTTTCGGTCAACTTCTTTTCCGGTAAAACTAC
Organism: Campylobacterota bacterium; assembly: GCA_009659955.1. Classification (GTDB taxonomy): domain Bacteria; phylum Campylobacterota; class Campylobacteria; order Campylobacterales; family Nautiliaceae; genus PUXY01. The sequence continues at coordinate 5,638 of PUXY01000044.1, forward strand.
CTCAACAATCGGAACTCTTCTATTATCAATTTTTCTCCCCATTCCAGATAGAGTAACTCCTCCG
>PUXY01000045.1 GCA_009659955.1 Campylobacterota bacterium
CCGTTGGGTGGAGGAGGGGGATTTCCAATAGTTGGTCAAAATCTCCACTACAATCCCCCAAGGGGTTTCCAGTTTCAATTTTATCCTTTGCTCTCCCTCCGCCATTCCCTCAATTTGGCGACGGATAGCCCTCAAATCTGCCTCATACTCCTCCCCAATCCGATAGGTGAGTTCCAAAATCCGTTGGCGGGTTCCCTTTTTCTCCCCCTTTGCCTCCTCAAGGGTCAAAACCTTTCTGCCTGTAATTCTCCATCTCTCCCCATCTTTATCCACCTCCGCTTTGATGGCAATTGGGCGTTCCAAATCCATCTGCTCCAACTTCTCCAAATCCCGGCTAAAGAGGAATATATCCAGTTTGCCGTGGTAGTCCAAGAGGGTTAAAATTCCGAATTTTTTCCCGCTTTTTCCAACTTTTTTCTTCAATTTGTCCACTTTCCCCACAAAGAGGGCTTCGCTCTTTATCAACTCCTCCTTTTCGGAGGAGAGGTTATACTCCAACTCCTTCAACTCCTCTTTAAAGGGGTCTAAAGGGTGGGCGGAGACATAAAATCCCAAACTGGCGTATTCATTCTCCAAGAGGGTTTTGGTGTCCCACTCCGGCAAATTTTCCAACTCAATTTTTCCTCCAATTTCGTTGGCAACCTCCTCCTCCCCAAAAACTGAAAAGAGGGAAGTTTTGGCGGTTAAAGCGTGCCGTTTCTCCTCTATCTGCCGTTTAAATTCCAACATTTTGTCGATATTTTCAAAGAGAGTCCGGCGGGTGTAGCCGAAACTATCCAACGCCCCGGCTTTAATCAGTTGCTCCAACACTTTCCGATTAACTTTGGAGTCGATTTTCAGAAGAAAATCGGTCAAATCCCCAAAGGGTTGCCCCTTGAGAATCGATTCAACCGCTTTACTCCCCACCCCTTTAATTGCATTGAGCCCAAAGAGGATTTTCCCATCTCTGGGAGTAAATTCCCCCTTTGACCGGTTAACATCGGGGGGTAAAACTTCAATTCCCAAATTTTTGGCTTCTTCAATATATTTTGCCACTTTGTCGGTATTGTCTGCCTCGTAGGTGAGGAGGGCGGAGAAGAATTGGGTGGGGTAGTGGGTTTTGAGATAGGCAGTCTGGTAGGTAACCATTGCGTAGGCGGCGGAGTGGGATTTGTTGAACCCATATCCGGCAAATTTTTCAATCGATTCAAAAAGTTTTTTGGCGTGTTCGTAACTATACCCCTGCTCTTGAGCCCGCCGGGCAAACTCTTCAGAATACTTTTTCATCAAATCCTTTTTCTTTTTCCCCATCGCCCGCCGGATAATATCGGCTTCCCCCAAGGAGAAGCCGGCAATAGCCTGAACTATCTGCATTACCTGCTCTTGATAGACAATCACTCCGTAGGTGGGCTCCAAAATCGGCTTTAGAGCTTTTTCAAATTCGGGAAAAAAGTAACTGACCGGCTCCCGTCCGTGTTTCCGATTGATGTAACTATCCAACATTCCGGCGTCCATTGGACCCGGGCGGTAGAGTGCCAACATAGCGATAATATCGTCAAAGGTGCTGGGTTTCAATCGCCGGGCTAAATCCTGCATTCCGTCGGACTCAATCTGGAAGAGTCCCAAAGTTTTTCCGCTCTGGATCAGTTTGTAAACCTCCGGGTCGGTCAAATCCAAATTATCCAAATCGATACTCTCTCCGGTCTCATCGGCGATAAAATCCAACGCCTTTTGGATAATGGTCAAGTTTTTTAACCCCAAAAAGTCAAATTTAATAAGGTCGACCGCCTCCAGATAGTTGAGGGAGTATTGGGTGATAGGCATCTCCTCCGCCGGATCCAATTTGTAGAGGGGACTCTTTTCCCATAGGGGGGTATCACTGATAACTACTCCGGCAGCGTGGGTTCCGGTGCCCCTTTTCACCCCCTCCAACGCCAATCCGAACCGGAAAAGTCTATCGTAAAGGGGGTCTTCCTCCATTTTTTGGGAGATTTTGGGCTCCTGCTCCAATGCATCCTTCAATTTTACTTTGGGACCCTCCGGCACCAGTTTTACAAATTTATCGGCGGTGGAGTAATCAACTCCAAAAATCCGTGCCAAATCCCGGAGAACCCCCCGGGCAAGGAGGGATTGGAAAGTGATAACTTGACTCACATTGTTTTTCCCATATTGGTGGCGGACATACTCCAATACCTCCTCCCGTCTCTCCTGACAAAAGTCCACATCTATATCGGGGAGGCTCACCCGTTCGGGGTTGAGGAACCGCTCAAAGAGGAGTCCCCACCGGATTGGGTCTATATTGGTAATTTTGAGGGCATAGGTAACCAGTGAACCGGCAGCACTCCCCCGTCCGGGACCCACCGGAATTGGTTTATTGCCATACTTTTTCCGATACTTTTCCAGATGGCGGGAGGGGTCTTTGGCGTAATTGATAAAGTCCCAAACTATCAACATATACCCGGGGAATTTCATCTTTTTGATTATCTCTATCTCATATTTCAATCTCTCCCGATACTGGTCGTGGAGTTCAGGGGGGATATTTTTCAATCTCTCCTCCAACCCCTCCCAACACTTATATTCAAAATATTCCACATCACTCTCAAACTCCAACCCCTCCCTTTGGGCATACTCTTTGGTAAATTTGAAGGAGGGGGGAGTAGGTTGATTCAGAACCAATTCCACATCAACCATTTGGGCGATTTTGTCGGAATTTTCCACCGCCTCCGGTAGGTCGGAAAAGAGTTTTTCATACTCCTCGGGAGTCCGGAGGTGATACTCCCCCACATCGACCGGGCGGTGGAGGTCGTCAAATTGCCAGTTTTCTCCGATACATTCCAACGCATCTTTGTAAACTATCTGATAGGGCTCCAAATAGTAGATGGAGGATTGGGCAACCAATGGGACTCCCACCTCCCGGGAGAGGAGTTTTATCTCCTCTTCAATGTAACTCTCCTCCTTCCGATCCCGGCGGATTTCCAAATAGAGGTGGGGTAAAATCTCCCGATACCTCTCCAACGCCTCCCGGGCTTTGGGGTATCCCCCTGCCCCCCGGACAATATTCTCCTCATTGAAGAGGTTGAGGTGGAAACCCACTTCCCCGGTCAACATTGGGAGAATGGCAATTACCCCCTCCCGATGCCCCTTCAAAATCTCCAATGGAATAGTTGGAATTTCCTTATAATGATGGAGATAACTGATTGAGGAGAGATAGAGGAGATTCCGATACCCTTGATAATTTTGGGCATATAGAAGGAGTCGATGTATCTCCCCATCTCTATCAATTGCCACTTCAGTTCCAATTATCGGTTTAATCCCCTCCTTTTCCGCCAATTGATAGAACTCTATTGCCCCAAAAAGATTGAAAAGTTCAGTAATTCCCAACGCCTTATACCCCAACTCTTTTGCCCGCTTTATCAACTCTTTCAATTTTAAAGGCGACTTCAAAAGGGAGTAGTCGGTATGGATATGGAGTGGTGTCATTGGACTCCTTCTTTTGCTTTTCAAACCAAAGTGGGAAGGAGATAACCCCTCCCCCGGCACTGGGGAGAGTTTACCGGAAAAAACTAAAAGAAACTTTAGGAAAGGGAAAGGGAGGGGAGGAGGGGCTCCAACCATCGGAAAAAATAATTTTTTTGGTATAACTAATTTTGGAGAGGGATTCCCGGTCTGATGCCAGTGGTTTATAAAATAATTTAACCTTTTTCCAAAGGAGAGAAAATGACGGCTCTACTTTCACTGGTTCCAACTTTGGTAGATGGGATAGTGAAATTTTTTGGCAATAAATTCCAATCGGACGCAGAAAAGGAGAAAGCTCGACAGGAGTTGGAGCGGTTTTTAACTTCCCAACTCCAAGAGGCGTGGCAAAAGGAGCAGGAGGAGTTGACCAAAAGACTCCAATTGGATATGACCTCCGACAACTGGCTCTCCAAAAATATCCGTCCATTGGTGTTAATCTATTTGATGGCTCTCTTTACTTTGGCTTTCTGGATGAAAGTGCCGGAAAATACAATGGATATCTTAAAAACCCTCTTGATGACCGCCTTCAGTTTCTATTTCGGTGCCCGGACTCTGGAGAAAATTGTGAGAATGTTTACCGTTGAAAAAATTTACCAAAACAATCCTCCAAAGGAGTTTCCCTAACAATCAAGAGAGTTTTTCCAATATCCCCTTTCCCACTGGGGTTTTTCCCGATGAAACCCCAAAACTGGAGCCTCTTCCCCCTTCCCCTACCCAAGTAAAGGAGAAGAGTGCCCAAGAGATGAGCCCCAAAGAGCGGGAAGTGGTAACCCAAGAGTATCAAACCGGGTCGGCGGGATTGGCGTGGGACGCCCCCAAGGAGTTTGATAATCTCCAAAATACCACCAACCCCACCCCCACCACCTACAAACTGGACGGGAAAGAGATTGAAAAACATTTGACCCCCCAACCGGAACAGAAATGGTGGGAGGAGGCGGTGGAAATGGTCAAAAAACACGAAGGGTTGAGGCTGGAGCCCTATGAGGATACGTTGGGGTATTTGACTATCGGGTATGGACACAATTTGGAAGCCGGTATCAGTAAAGAGCAGGCGGAAGCCCTTTTGAGATTGGATATGCAAAGGGCTTTGGAGGACGCCAAAATTATCTTTGGAAAGGAGTGGGAGAAATTCCCCGATAAAATTAAAGCGGTTTTGGTAGATATGCTTTTCAATTTGGGAAGGACAAAATTTTTAAAATTCCGGAGAATGTTGGACGCACTCCGACGCCACGACTATGAAAAAGTTGCCCAAGAGATGAAAAACTCCCTCTGGTGTAAACAGGTTAAAACCCGATGCACCGATTTGGTCAAAATTGTAGAGGAGGTCGCCAAAGAAGAGAAAAAAACCGCCAACCCCACCTTTGCCCAGAATCAAACTCCATCGACTCCCGGGGATACTACAACTTCCTCTTAATCGTTATCTTTCTTCTTTTCTTTCCTCTTTTCCCATTATTTTGGATTTTTTTCTGTCTTTGGATTTGAAATTGGGAGTTCCAATTGGAAATTGAGAGGAAAAAGAGAGTCGGAAAAAAGAGAAGAGGTCAAAAATGGGTAAAAAAAAATGGGGTGGTTTGGGAGGAAGAGAGAAGGGGACTCTCTTCTTATTTTTTATTTTTCCCTCTCCAATAAATAAAAGGGGAGATAGAAAGGCTCTCTTTGGAGTGAATCGGAGATTTCCCAAAAATGGAGGAATATTCCTCCGATGGATATTTCCAGTGGGGGAAGGGGTATGGAAATTGAAAAGACTCCCAGAAAAAATGTTTCCCAAAAAAATTCTCCAAAGAGTCCAAAGAGAGAGATAATTTAAATCCCCAAAAGAGAAATGAGATAGCGGAATAGAGGAAAAAAGGGAAAAATTTGTCAACTCCTTTGAAGGGGCAGGTGTTAGCAATTCTCTATTTGGCTACTCTCTCTATTGGGAGACTCTCTCCCATAAAATAGGAATATTTGCCAGTTCCGATTAAAGCTTTATTGGAGTTTTGGGAAAAAAGAGGAAAAAGAGAAAAAAATGGCTTTTCTTTGTTCTATTTCCCTTTTTCCGACTCAGACTCAATGGAGGGGATAAATTTTTACATCTCCCCTTTCCAAATCGACCTCAATTCCATCAAATTGAAATGGAAAATTTCCCAGTTTGTGTAGAAGAAGATAATAGAGGGCGGTTTTTTGGAGCCGTT
>PUXY01000046.1 GCA_009659955.1 Campylobacterota bacterium
GATAGTGATGGCGATGGGGTTCCAGATTATAAAGATCAATGCCCCAACACTCCAAAAGGGGTTCAAGTAGATGAAAATGGGTGCCCACTTGACAGTGATGGAGACGGAGTCCCAGATAGTGTAGATAAATGTCCAAACACCCCTGCCGGAGTAAAAGTAGATAAAAATGGGTGTGCGTTGGATAGCGATGGAGATGGGGTTCCCGATGGAATTGACCAATGTCCAAATACCCCTGCCGGAACCAAAGTTGATGCCAAAGGGTGTCCTACTATTAAATTGACCAAAAATAAATATGGGGAAATAACTTACAAATTTGAAATTCACTTCCCATTCAATAGTGCCTATATTTCTCCCAAATATTACCCCACTATCAAAAAATTTGCAGAGTGGTTGAAAGCCCATCCAGAATATAAAGCTGAAATTCAAGGATATACCGACAATGTAGGTTCCAAACGGTATAACTTAATTCTCTCTACCCGCCGGGCACGGGCAGTTTATCTGAAACTTATCAAATTTGGTGCACCCAAAGATCGGTTAAGTTACAAAGGGTATGGTGCAACCCACTTTATTGCCCCCAACAACACTCCCCAAGGAAGAGCCCTCAATCGACGGGTTGTTGCTAAAATTATCCCCATCAAACCAAATAATTAATCCTTATTAAAGGTTACTCCTTTAAACTTCCCTTCGGGGGTTTTCCCCATCTTCTGATAATGAAAAGGATAGGAAATGGTTCTAGAGGAAGTAATCTCCAAGAGTCAAACTATTTTGGTGGGCGGAGAGCCCCGGGGAGGTAAATTACTCTTTACACTCTATTCACTTTCCAAACTGCTTCAGGGACCCAAAACCCTCTTTTTGACACCAATTCAAGAGCTTTTGATGAAAAAGAGATTTGAGGGGATTAAAGAGGTGGGAGATGGGGTTGTAAACCGCTATCTCCAAAGCACAGAGCTTTTTATCACATACTACTTTAAAGATAACTTTGACCAATTGAAAAAGAGATATCCTGTTGACTTTCTGGTAAAAGATATTATTTCTGCAGTAGAGCGGGAGGGTGCAGAAGTCCTCTTTTTCCATCGATTGGAGCAATTTTTTGAGATTCAAGATTTTGACAATGCCGAAAAATTTTTGAAAGAGATAACCAAATATGCCCAATTGAACAATAAAAAACTCTTTTTTACCTTTTCCCATTCTGAAAAATATGTCAATCTCCAAGAGTTATTGGATAACTATATCGATTTGGGGATTGAATTGAAACACGGGGACGAACGGCGGATTGTGGAAGTAAAATATACCATCTTCCCAATGGCAGAAAAACGATACTTTTTCCAAATGACCGATAGGGGATTGGTATTAATCCCTGAAAATATTGAAAAAGTAGAATCCATTCGCCGATTTACCACTCTTGTTTACTCCTCAGACCCCAAAATTCGGGATATCTTGAGCTATCTTTTGAGTAACCCCCGGTTTAAATTGAAAGTAACTGAAAAAATTACCGATTTTATGAATGCCCTTTTCAAAGGGTTTGATATTGTCTTCTTTTTCGATGCCGACAAAGATTTCGATATGGATTACTGCTATTTGATTAAAGATAACCATCTTTCCACCCGACTTCTCTATATTCTCAACAAAGATTTTATCCGGAGTGGGGACCGGGTAGAGGCGATTGATGCCGGTTGTTACGAACTCTTCCCCAAGAATTTTCTAATAGAGGATTTGGTTTTGGCTCTAAAGAGAATTGTTGGAGATGAGTTTTACAATATCCACGAACTGGATAAACTTCCCCACCATTTCAGAAATAATAAAGATAATTTCTGCAAAATTGTCAAAACTTTTCTGGCTCGGAGAATCTACTTTACCAATGTGGTAGCAAAAATTAATCTTCCAATGGAAAAAGTGGTAAAAGTGATTCGCCGGAGTGATTTCCTCTACTTTGATGAGAAAACCAAAACTTATGTATTCCTTTTCCTCAATGCCCGACAGGAAATTACCAAAGATATTATCCTTCCCAACCTCCAAAAAAGATTGGGAGTTCCAGTGGAGGTTGAAGGAATTTGGGACGCAATTAGTTTAGACCATACCGATTTTTGCGACAAACTTTAATAGAAGGGGAATAAAATGGTTGGCAAACGGGTTCTCTTCTCTTTAATGGCGGTAGCTGCCCTCTCCTTTGGACAAGGGGAGAATCAGGTCGGAATTAATCCGACTGAACTGGAACAAATTATTGCCCAAAATCCATCTGATGTATCCAATAGATTACTACTTGCCCGATATTATATCAATAAACACCAATTTTCCAAAGCGGAAAAATATATTGCCGAAGTAAAAAAACTGGATCCCCACAATCGACTAATTCCAATATTGGAGAGGGAAATTGCCAACCAAAAACATCGGTTGGTAACTACACAAAAAGTTCTCCAACCAATTCAAAGCAAATTTGGCTCCTATGATAATTATGTGACTAAACTCTTCAATGATGGAAAATATAAAGAGCTCAAAGATTTTTATCTCAAATATGGGAAAAAACTCCCTTTAAGTGATAGTAGTTTAATTAAAATTGCCAAAGTTTTCGATTGGAATGGGGAGTATAAACAAGCCTACAAAGTTCTCCAAAAAGTTCGGGACCGCTCCTCTTTGGATTATTACTCCCTCCGGGCAGATATAGCTTACAATACCCAAGATGCCCGGACTGCTATTAAATATTACAAACTTCTCTTTTCCATTACCGGAGATCCTCTCTTTGGAAAGAGATTGGCTCAACTCTACATCTGGCAAGGGGATATCGATAGAGCCCAACGGGTGCTTTTGATGTTGAAACGGAAATTGGGAAAAGGGTGGAGGAAGGATAAAGACCTCCAAAAAATGTGGGCTCAAATTAGCCAAAAAAAGAAAGAATATGTCCAAAAAGTTCGGAAACTTTACCTTCAAAACCCCACTTATGAAAATTTGGAGAGATATGTTTATGCGGTCGCCGGAAAAAATTTAAGTAAAGGGATTCCGATTGTAGAAGAGCATCTCCGGAACCACCCCGATGATTTGAAGGCTAAACTCTTTTTGGCAAAACTCTATGCCTGGACCAATCAATATTCCAAAGCAGTTCAGTATCTCCGACAACTGAAAAACAACCCTGAAGCTAAACTTATGTTGGGACAAATCCTCTCTTGGGAGGGAAAATATCCTGAAGCGATTGTAATTTTTAAAGAGCTTCTCAATAGTCCCAACAAAAAAATCCGATATGAAGCGGAAAAAGGTTTGGGGTTAGTCTATGCGTGGAGTAACCAAAAAGAGAAAGCTTTGAAAATTTTGGGAAAACTCTATCGGGAGAATCCCAAAGATAAAGAGGTTCGAACCCAATTGGTTTTGTTGAAAGGGAAACCTCGCCAATTGATTAGTTATTACCGGTCAATTCTCCGGAAAAATCCCAAAGATGCAGAAGCCCTGTTGGGGTTGGCAGATACCTACTTTAAACTTAAAAATTACCGGGCAGCTGCCAAATATTACGAAAAATATTTGATGCTCAATCCCAATAAATTGGAAGTTTACAAAACCTTGGGAGATGTCTATCTCCAATTGAAAAATTTCTATAAAGGATTCTCCAACTGGGAATATTATGCCTATATGAAGGGAACTAAAGAGGCTTATTTGGAATTGGCAAAAAGATACTATTGGTATGGGTTCAATAATGAGGCTTTGAAAGTGTTGGACGACCTCCTCAACCGGTATCCCACCTACAAAGAGGCAAGACTTTTGAAAGCTAAAGTATTGAAAGTCAATCCCCGATTTGTAGTAGCCTCCTCCGCCGCCACTTTTGAACAATATATGGGAAATAGAAATAAAAAATTGATAGCGTTGGGAGATAGAGCCTATTTCAATGGACTTTACGCTACCGCCGCCCAATATTATAAAGAGCTTCTTTTGTGGAACCCTGATAATTACGATGTCCGGGAAAAATATGCCTATGCTCTGGAGTATAATGGGGATTATAAAACCGCAGCGGGAGAATTTTTCCTTTTGATGTGGATGAAAAAAAATCCCAAAATTGAGTATAACTATGCCTATTGTCTCCAAAAAAGCGGAAAATTGAAAGAGGCAGAAAAAATCTATAAAAAACTTCTCAATGAAGTTCCCCGACCTGCTCCCCAATTTATAGTAAAATTTTTGGAGGAGTGGAAAAAAGCGTTTGAAAGTATGGATAGCTACAAATTGGCAAAATTCTACTCTTCCCGGTTGGCACACTCTCCCCGATGGCGGTTTAAAAAAGATGAATTTTTCCAAAAACAGGTGTGGGTTGCCCTCTCCTTCTTTGACCCAGTGGTTTTGGAAACCAAAAAAATGGGGAATAAAACCATTTACAAAGTTAGAATTTGGGAAGTTCTTTCCACCAAATATATCCACGATAGAGGAAGATATCGCTACCTCTGGATTGAGTGTCCTACCCCCAATGGAGAAACCCCAACAATGCCCCAAGAGCGGACTATCTCTATCAAAGATAGTAATCTTTTGATAGATGCCAATTATGTAATTGAGCCAAAAATCAACATTAATCAATGTAAAATTATTAAAGAAAAATTGGTAAGTGGTAAATACCAAAAATTTAATCCCCAAAGCTCCCTCTACTACTATATCCAACAAAATTTGCTCTATCTAAAAAAAAAAGTAGCCTCTTCCCAATTAAAGTAACTGGGCATAGGGGAAGGTTTACCTCCATCGATTCTGTCCCTCTCTTCTGGGATAAAGAGCAGAAAAAATATTTCCACGATGTAGTCCTTGCCAAAAGTGTGGCTTTGGGTAAAGAGAGGGTTCCAGAAAAAGAGAGAAAAGAAGCTGATCCTTTAAGGACATTTAAAGTATCACCTTCTAAACTCTCCCTTACCCCCAATTACAGAGCTTTTCTGGAGCAAAATTTGGGGAATGGGGAAATGGATAACTGGATTATTGAGGCGGGAGGTTACATTTTCCACGATAATATGGGGGTAAGCTATAGCTCCGCCAATTTCAAGTTGAAAAGAAGGGTAAAAGGGGACTTTTGGATTTATCCAAAATTTGGGGTTTACCATATAAATGATAATGGGAAAACCCACACCCATCAATGGGGAGGAGCCGGTGTCCAATATAAACACTTTACCGGAGAGGTCAACACCGATGGCACCTATATGGCTAAATATGAAACTTCTGTCGGAGTTACCGTAACCTATAGCCACGGTCAACTTCTACCTTCCCGGAAAAGTTACTGCTCCAAAAATCATAAAGTTGACAAACTGGAGATTAGTTACTACAAACAATTTGAACCCCGCCGGGAGCTTTGGGCTTCTTTGGCATATGAGTGGATAGATGATGGAAATAGGGTATTTACCCCCCAATTTGATTGGGATTTATGGAAATTCTCCAAAGGGAAATGGGATTTTGTCCCCGGCATTTCCGGGTGGTATCAATTTAGCTCTACTACTACCCCCTGCTACTACTCTCCAAAAAGAGCCGATACCAATTTAATTAATCTTAAAATCTATCGGGATTTAACCGATTCTTTATATTTCTACTCTAAAATTGGCGTCGGATATAGCTTCTTTGATGATATCTGGACCAGTGAATTTGATGTATATCTGAAAAGCAAAAATGGCTTCCAAATCGGGTGTGAATTTAG
>PUXY01000047.1 GCA_009659955.1 Campylobacterota bacterium
TCTCCAATGCCCATCTGGATTTGAAAAAAGCCCGGGATTTGGCAATGAAAATGGTGCGGGATTACGGAATGGGAAATAGTCTGGTCGCCTCCGATGAGGAGGTGGGGGAGATACTCCGGGACGCCTATCAACAGGTAGTTGAGATTTACCGCACCAATCAGGAGATGGTTGAGGAGGTTTACAAATTGATTATGGATCGGGAGGTAGTCCATCTGGAGGATATTAAAAAGATAAAGGAGAAAATTTTAGGCTAACTCCTTTTTTCTTTTCCATCGGAAAAATTGGCGGAAAAGTTGAAAAGGAGGTAAGGAAAAAATTCCAAACTCTCTTATAATTTTGCTTCTGAAAGTAAAGCTCTCTTTTCTCTTTTTAGTAATTTGAATAGTGGATTAAGTAGGGGATTATAAAAGAGGGGGGAAATTGTTTAGGTTCCCCTCGATTGCAGAAAACTACTCTTCCCCCTTGACAAATTTTAGAATCTCTTCCCGGATTGCAGATTTGGGGATAATTTTGGAGTTGGTTTCCGGTTTTTGGAAGAGTTCCAAAATTTGGGGGGGTGGAGTAACCCCCAAATGGGTCTCAATGTAGGCGATTGCGTCCTTATCTGGAATTACTTCCACCTCCTCCTCTTGGGCAATAACCCTCTCCACCGGCTCTCCGGTGAGGGCGTAGTAGACGGTTGGGGCAAATTTAGTCCATTCGGCGGTGGAGTAGACTACCATTTTATTATCTCCCCGGAGTTTTTCCGCCCCTTTCAAAGCGGTGGCGGTGTGGGGGTCAACCAAATAGTGGTATTTTTCGGCATATTTTCGGATAATTTCCGCCCCCTCCCCATCGGTGCAGAAGTCGGCGTCAAAATCGGCTTGAATCATCTCCAACTCTTCCGGGGTCAATTGGAAATACCCCTCCTCTTCCAAATTTTTCATCAATTCAATGGTTCGGGCTTCTCCAAATTTGTGGAAAAGGAGTCTCTCCACATTGGAGGATTTGAGGATATCCATTGCCGGAGAGGTGGTTTTTATCAATTTCCGCTCCCGGAGGTCATATTTTCCAAATTTTACAAATTCGTAGAGGACGCTATTCCGGTTGGAGGTGATAATTATCCGGTCGATGGGGAGTCCCATCTGTTTGGCGTAAAAGGCTCCCAAAGCGTTTCCAAAATTTCCACTGGGGATTACCACATCGATTTTTTCTCCCCCCTCAATTTCAAATCTCTCCCAAAGGGTGAGGTAACTCCAGTAATGGTAGACAGTTTGGAAAATGATTCTTCCAAAATTTACAGAGTTGGCAGCGGAGAGTTTAAGTCCCACCTCATCGAGGCTTTTCCGGAACTCTTCCTCTTTTAAGAGGGACTTGAGGGCGGTTTGGGCGTCGTCAAAATCTCCCAAAATTCCCAAAACCCTTTCGTTGGGGGCGTCGGTGGTAACCATCTGGAGCCGTTGAACTTCACTGGTTCCCTCACTGGGGTAGAGGCAAACCACTTTGGTGTTGGGGAGATTTTCAAAGCTCTTCAAGGTGGCAGGTCCGGTATCCCCACTGGTTGCCGCCATAATCAAATAATTCTCCCCCCGGCTTTGGGCAAGGTGGGAGAGGAGGACCCCAAAGGGTTGGAGGGCAATATCCTTAAAAGCCCGGGTGGGTCCGTGCCACAACTCTGCCACAAAGAGGTTGTTGACTTTATGGAGGGGGACAACCTCCTCCACATCGAAATTTTTCAAATAGGTGTAAATTGCCCTTTGAATTGCCTCCTCCGGTAAATCTACTTTAAACTTTTTCAAAACCCCTTTGGCAATTTTGTGGTAGTTGGGCTCCTGTTCAGGGGTGTAGAATCTTTGGAGCCATTTCAAATCCAGTCGGGGGAATTTTTTGGGGACATAGAGTCCCCCATTGGGGGCGGAGGGGTTCAAAATAACCTCACTGAAACTCTTCTCCCGGTCGGTTCCGCGGGTGCCGATAAATTTCATCTTTTCTCCTTTTTGGGGGGTCTGGCTCTCCAATTTTTCTAATTTTTTTGGGTCTTTTTCCACTGGTAAACTCCTCTAATCAAGTGGGGGAATTTTAGCAAATATCCCCCTGCCCCGAGAGTCTCTTCAACTCTCCGCAACTGAACCCGGCTTTGAGCCGGGCTTCCACATTCAAATCCCGTCGGGGGAGGGAGGAGAAGAAACTCTCCACCAATCGGAAATAAGCCTCCACCGGGTCAACCTTTCTCCGGTGGGCTTCCCATTTGAACCACCGGTCTCCCCGGCGGACGTGGGGTATCTCCTCCTCCAAAATCAACTCCAACGCCTCCACCACCCGCCGGGAGAAGGGGTCGTCAAACTTCCGGAGTTTATTCAAAATCCGGTGGTTGGCGTCCAGTCCACTGGCTTCATACCACCGGGGGATAATTGCCATTCGGCTCAAAAGGTCTTGGGTCTTTTGGGCAGATTGGAAGAGGGAGTCGTGGACCGGAAAGTCCCCATATTTATACCCCAACTCTTCCAAAAGCGTTTCAATTAAAAAGTAGTGGCGGAACTCCTCCCGGGCGGTCTCCAACCAGTCCCCATAGAACTCCAACGGCATCTCCCGGAACCTATAAACGGCGTCCAGTGCCAAATCGATGGCGGTTGCTTCAATATGGAGGAGGGAGTGGAGGAGGGCACCCCGTTTCTCCCGGCTTCCCCACCGCCGGCGGGGGAGTTGGGTCGGGGGGACAATCTGGCAAAAGTGGGAGTAGGAGGGGCGTTCCCAACACTGGACGGGGGTCAACTCATTGGGGTCAATCTCCCCCTTTTTTGAGTAGAGGGGTTGGAATTGTTTCCACTTTTCTGCTATATTTGGAGTGTCGATAATTTTTTTAATTTGAGGAAAAAATTCCATTATTTTCCTCCTTTCGGCGGGGCAAAAAATTTTAAAATTATCGCAAATTTTGGAAAGGAAAATAATGTTAATTGACTCCTTCAACCGGAAAATAGATTACATTCGGGTATCGGTTACCAGTCGGTGCAATTTCCGGTGTCTCTATTGTATGCCCAACACCCCAATGGATTGGGAGCCCCGGGAAAATCTCCTCTCCTATGAAGAGCTTTTCCAATTTTTAAAGGTTGCCATCGATGAAGGGGTGAAAAAGGTGCGATTGACCGGGGGAGAGCCTCTAATTCGCCGGGATATTGAAAAGTTTGTGGAGATGTTGAGGAATTACGCCCCCGATTTGGAAATAGCTTTAACCACCAACGGCTACTATCTTCCGGAATTGGCGGAAAAGTTGAAAAAGGCGGGGTTAAATCGGGTCAATATCTCTCTGGACTCCCTCCAAAGGGAGCGGGTTCGGAAAATTGCCCAAAAGGAGGCGTTGGAAAAGATATTGGCGGGGATTGACAAAGCGTTGGAGGTGGGATTGGGGGTAAAGCTCAACTCTGTAATTATGAAGGGGGTCAACTCCGATGAGGTGGTAGACCTTTTGGAGTTTGCCCGGGGGAAAGGGGTAACGATTCGATTTATAGAGTTTATGGAGAATAGTTTTGCCTACCCGGAGCTCAAACGCTTCTCCAGTGGGGAAATATTGGCGGAGATAGGGAAAAAATATAAGTTTACCCAACTGGAGAGGGACAACTCCCCTGCCCGCTATTTCCAGTTGGAAGATGGGTATAAATTTGGGATAATTGAGCCCCACAAAGAGGATTTCTGTAAAAATTGCAACCGGATTCGACTCACCGCCGAAGGGTATCTGATTCCGTGTCTCTATTTTGATGAGGCAATGGAGATTAAAACTGCGGTTCGACAGGGGGATTTGGAGAGAGCCAAAGAGATTCTCCGGGAGGTGGTTCGGAATAAACCGGAAAAGAACCGGTGGAGTGAGGGGGAGGAGAGTAACCGGCGATTTTTTGAAACGGGAGGGTAAATTTTCCCTTTGGGTTTAGGTCGATTTTGGGGAAATGGGAGAAAAAAGAGATTGACCGATTGGAGATTGGAAAAGGGGGAAAATTTAAAACTTGAAAATTTTTTGCTCCCCTTCTTGTGTGTAATTTTTGGTAAAAAGAGTAAAGGAAGATAGATTAGAAAAAGAGATTTGGGTCAATCCCGAGAAAAAAAGGGTGAGAAAAGGGGAAAAGTGGCAGAGGCTCTTCTCCCCAAACTACCCATTCTTTCCCATCAAAGGGGGTAAAAGGGGAAGGGAAGGGAGGGAAATTGGGGATTTGTATTATAATTCTACCCAAGGAGGGGAGGGGAAGAAGTAGAGTCAGATAAGCTCAACTTTTCCAAAGTTGCAGGGAAAAGGGAGAAGGGAGTAAGATTTTTTAAACTCCTTTTGTGGAAAGTTTAAATTTGATAGTAGAGAAAGAAAAAAAGAAACCTCCACCCCAAAAGGGAGAAGAGGGAGGGGATTGAAAAAATTGAGTTGAGTCCGATGGGGGAAGGAGTCCATCGGCAAAGGTGGTGCAAGTTGAAAAAGGGAGTAGGACACAAACCCAAAAAGCGGTTTGGACAAAACTTTTTAAAAGATAGATTCTATTTGGAAAAAATCGTCCAAGCGATACCCGACGGAGAGACTCCCATTGTGGAAATCGGGTCTGGCTTAGGCGATTTGACGGAAAAGTTGCTGGAAAAAAGAGGAGTAGTTGTAGGCTACGAAATTGATAGGGATTTATGTCAAATCTTGAAGGAGAAGTTTCCAACCCTCCAGTTGAAGTGTGGAGACGCTTTGGAAATATGGCAAAGGGAAGGGAGTCTCTGGAGTGGTGAGTATGATATTGTGGCAAATCTCCCCTACTACATTGCCACAAAATTGATTTTGATGGGATTGGGGGACTCGGCGGTCAAAAATATGGTGGTAATGGTGCAAAAGGAGGTTGCCGACAAGTTTTTAGCCCAACCGGGAGAGCGGAATTACTCTCCACTGGCAATAATAGCCCAGTCGGTGGGAAAAGTTGAGAGGATTGTCAATGTGCCTCCCGGAGCCTTCTATCCACCCCCGAAAGTGGATAGTTCAGTTATCCGGTTCCGGAAGGAGAAGGGGAGTTACAATCGGGAGTTTGCCCAATTTTTGAGGCAAGCCTTTAAAAATCCCCGGAAAACCCTCAAAAAGAATTTGGGCTCTCTCCTTCCACCGGAAAAACTGGAGGAGTTTGGACTCTCTCCCTCAATCCGTCCCCATCAAGTGGATATTTCCACTTTTTTCCAGCTCTTTTCCTCTTTAAAATAGCCTAATTTTGGGCATTTTTAGGTTTTTGTGAAAAAGAGGTTTTTGCAAAGATAGGGATATTTGCAAGTTTTTTGGAAAGGAGTTGGAAAAATGAAAAAAATTGAAGAAGAGATTCAAAAAGTTGTAGAAGAGAATTTGAAACCGGAAGCGGAGGAGTTGGAAAAGGAGACTTCTTTTGAGAAGGAGACCTCCCCAAGGGTAGAATCTGGGGGAGAAAATGGGGAAAGTGGAGGAGAAAACTCCCCATCAAATCCCTCCCTCTCCTCCAACTCTTCCCCCTCCATTGGAGGAGAGGAGGTAGAGGGTGGAAAAAATGGAAATGGGAAAGGGGAAAAGAGGGAGGAAAAGGGGGGAGAGAGCCGACGGCGGAACGGAAATGGCTCTTCCACCTCCAAAAATGGAAACAAAAATCGCCGGAGTAGAGCCAATCGCC
>PUXY01000048.1 GCA_009659955.1 Campylobacterota bacterium
GACTCCAAAAAGGGAAATTTTTCCAAAAGCTCTTCTATCAAAATTCCGTTGGCTTGATCTTCCAAATACCACTCTTGGATAAGTTCCACACTGCTCTTTTTTTGAAGTGGATCCAACTGGTCGCTTTTGATAATTGCTTCTATCAACTGGGAGGGCTCCACTTCCGCTTTTTGGGTCTCCTCTTCTCCCCCGGTGCTATTCTCTTTGCCGATGGAGTGCTCCTCCTTTTCCACTTGATTTTTGTTCTCCCTCTGATTGGGTTGATTATCCATTTTGGGACTCCTTTTTCCAGATTTTAATTTTAATATCTGTGCCAAACTCCTCAAAAATCTTCCGTTTTATCTCCTCCAGTGGGGGAGGGGATTTTATCCCAAAAGGGATAGAGTTTTCCCCTTGGGAGAGGGAAGACGCCTCTTTCTGCTCCCCTTTAGAAGGGGATTTGGATTGACGACTCTCCCCTGATGGGAGAGGGGAGATATTATCGGGAGGAGGAGACGGAGAGATAGTAGGAGTTTTTTGGGAAATGGAGGAAGAGAGAGAAGTCTCCACTCCCCTCTCCGGCTCCTTTTCTGTTGTCTCTTTCCCTCCAGTGGAAGGGGAGGGGGTTTCATTTTCACATTTTACCGCTTTAATAATTGTTCCCTGTCCAAAAATTTTATCTATCAAAGGACGAATTACCATAGTGAAATAGCGTTTCAAAACCTTTTTACAACTATATTCTGGACAGCTTCTCCATTGGAGAATCCCATTGTGGAAAGAGATAAATTGGATAGAAGTTTCGAAACAGATGCCCAACTCCAAATCCCGCTCTTTCAATTCCTTAATCAATTTTTCAAACTTCCGCCGGGGGGTCTCAACCTCCCCTTCCAACTCTTTCAAAAGTTGGGCAACCGAATAGGGTTTGGTGGCTTCCACCAGTCGGAAAAAGAGATAACCGAGAAAAAAATAGGGGTTTGGGGTGGCGGTGCGGAGGAGTTCCCGGGCATCGGCAATAATATTCAAAAAGCGGTGGAGAATCAGATGGGGCAACTCCCCTTTTTTGAGAAGGGTGGTCAAAAAATTTTCACTCTCTTCCACAATCGACTCCAAATCAAACTTCTCCAATTGGGGAAGTAACTCTTCCACCCTTTTTGTATCTTGGGAAAAGATGGCTTGAAATAGTTGCTCTATCAATTGGGGGTGGACAATCCCTAAAATTTCAACAACTTTTTCAGTGGTTATTTCATCTCCCGCATAGCCGATAATTTGATCCAAAATGGTAAGACTATCCCGGACAGAGCCCCTTCCCGCTTGGGCAATTAATCGAACCGCCTCCTCTTGATAGTTTACCCCCTCCAGTTGGAGGATTTTTTTGAGATGGGAGAAGATTAACTCCTCCCGCACCCGTCCAAATCGGAAGTGTTGAACCCGGCTTAAAATAGTTTGGGGTAATTTTAAAGGGTCAGTGGTTGCCAAAATAAATTTTACATAGGAAGGTGGCTCCTCCAGAGTTTTGAGGAAAGCGTTGAAGGCTTCGGGAGTTAGCATATGGACCTCATCAATAATAAATATTTTAAATCTTCCGGTTGCAGGGTGATATCGGGTTTGTTCTATCAACTCCCTTATATTTTCAATTCCCCTATTACTGGCTCCGTCCAATTCTACAATATCGGGGTGGCGATTCTCCAACGCCATTTGGCAATTACTACACTCTCCGCAGGGTTGACTGGAGACCCCTTTTTCACACTGGAGAGCCCGGGCAAAAATCCGGGCAGTGGAAGTTTTCCCACTCCCCCGCACCCCACTGAAAAGGTATCCACTTCCGATTCTTCCCCTCTCCAAAGAGTTGACAAGGGTTTTGATTACCCCTTCCTGCCCAACCACTTCTTGGAAGGTTTTGGGTCGGTATTTGAGTGCTAAAACCACTGAAAAAATCCCTTATTTTTTGTGGGATTATATTATAATTTTAATAAGAGGGGTGGAAATTAAGTTTAGCGTAACAAACCGGTGCTAATTTCAGCCCAGTTTGGAAAGGAGGGTTGTTGTGCCGTTTTTTAAATTACAATTTACCGGTCATAAAAAAGAGGAGGAGATAGGTCCCTACCAACTGGCTAAAGAGTTGGAAGAGATAATCATTGATGCTTTGACGGGAGGGGAGTTTGATGAGGAAGCTTTCCAAAAATTGAAAATGGAATTTGTAAAAAATCCAGATACTTGGGAGAGATTACCGGAAGTGGTAAAAGATTTCAACTCTCTCCGGGAGATATTCAAATATGTTCAACCGATGTTCAAAGAGAACAAATATAAAAACCGGAGAAAATTTATTGAAAAGCAGTTTGAGCCTTTTCTGGAATATTTGAAAGAGTCTGGAGTAGACGAAGTTCGGAAAAAGCTAATTATTGATGAAAAATATATCGAAAAAAGTTGGAAAAGAGCCCAAAAACAACTGAAAAAAGCCCCTGATGAGGCACTGGAGATTAGCTATATTCTTTTGGAGGATACCGCCCGGTATATTTTAGACGATTTGGATTTAAATTATCGGGAAGAGGAGTTGCCCCCCTTTGCCTTGATGGAGATTGTAATGGACAAAATAACCCTTTCCAGTGAACCGGTGATTGAGGAGAGCTTTAAACAGGGTTTCCTCTTTCTTGCCCGGGTTGTAGAGCAGGTAAAGGGAAAAATTAAAAGCGATTCTCCAGAGTTCCAAATGGATGCCGAAGTAGTAGTAAATATTATCGGCACCAGTTGCCTCTATCTCTATAAAAAATACCAATTTATGAAAGGAAAAGGGAGTTAAATCCCTCCTTCTCCCCCTTTTGCTATAATTTCCCCCAAAAAGGGCAATTGAAATGAGATTAAAGTCCCCAAAAGAGCTTCCTTTGAAGAGGGGGAGTCGGGTTTTTCTCCGGTGCGATTTCAATGTCCCTTTAGATGAGTTTCAAAATATTACCGATGACCGGAGAATTAGAATGGCTCTCCCTACAATCAAGTATCTTCTGGATAATGGGTGTAAGGTTGTAGTAGCTTCCCATTTGGGTCGCCCCAAAGGAAAAAAAGACCCTAAATTTTCCCTCAAGCCGGTGGCAAAGCGTCTCTCCCACCTTCTCCAACAAGAGGTAAAAATGGCTGATGATGTAATAGGTCCATCGGCAAAAAGTGAAGTGGAAAAGTTGAAAGAGGGGGATATTTTACTTTTGGAAAATCTCCGGTTTGAACCGGGAGAAACCAAAAATGACCGGGAATTTGCCCGGGAACTTTCCCAATTTGGAGAATTTTATATCAATGACGCCTTCGGGGTGAGCCATAGAGCCCACGCCAGTGTGGAGGCTATTACCCATTTTTATGATAAAAACCATAAAAGTGCCGGGTTTCTCCTCTTGAAAGAGGTAAATTTCCTTTACAAACTGATTCAGAAACCTACCCGCCCCTTTGTGGCAGTTGTCGGGGGAAGTAAAGTGAGCGGAAAGTTGGAGGCGTTGGTGAATCTCCTTCCCAAAGTAGATAAATTGATTATCGGGGGAGGAATGAGTTTTACCTTCCTCAAAGCCCGGGGATTTGAGGTTGGAAAATCGATTGTGGAAGACGAACTGATCCCCGACGCCATCAAAGTAATGGAAAAAGCCAAAGAGTTGAAGGTAAAATGTTATCTTCCAGTCGATTTTTTGGTAGCAGATAGGTTCAGTGAGGACGCTGTTACCAAATATGTAACCTACCAAGAGATACCGGAAGAGTGGATGGGGTTGGATATTGGTCCCGCCTCCATTCGCCTCTTTGGAGAAGTTCTCTACGACGCCCAAACCATTCTTTGGAATGGTCCAATGGGGGTGTTTGAAATGGATAAATTTAGCCGGGGAACCGTAAAACTCTCCCACATTATCGCCCAAAGTTACGGAATTAAAGTAGTTGGGGGTGGAGATACCGCGGCTGCAGTCCAAAAGGCGGGAGACGATGATGAAATGACTTTTATCTCCACCGGCGGAGGTGCAAGTCTGGAACTTTTGGAAGGAAAAGAGTTGCCGGGAATTAAAGCTTTGGAGGTATGAAAGTGAAAGTTTTAGCCAATTTTAAAATGAACAAAACCCGAAAAGAGACCAAAGAATATTTGGAAAAATTGGAAAAAGTAGATAAAGGGAGGGTGGAAGTAACTATTTTTCCCCCAATGAGTGCCCTTCTCCCCTCTCCATTGGTGGGGGCTCAAAATGGTTATCCGGCAGAAAAGGGAGCCTTTACTGGAGAGGTGGGATTGGAGCAGTTGAGGGAGTTTGGGATTGACAAAATTTTAATCGGTCATTCCGAACGGCGACAACTGGGGGAAACTCCCCAATTTCTCCGGGAAAAGAGTAGTTTCTACTTGGAAAATGGTTTTCAAGTCTTTTTCTGTATCGGGGAGCCAATGGAGGTGCATCAACAGGGAAAGGAAGCTATAGGAGCCTACCTCCTCTCCCAATTGGAGGGAATTGACCTCTCCCACCCCAACCTCCATATCGCCTATGAACCAGTTTGGGCAATAGGACAAAAAGTTACCCCCTCTTTGGAGATGATTGAAAATATTGGTCATTTTATTGAAAAAAATACCCAAAAACCTATCCTTTATGGGGGCGGAGTCAAAAAGGATAATGTCCAAGAAATTTTGGAGCTCTCTCCAGTTGAAGGGGTATTGGTTGGGAGTGCATCTCTGGATTTTGACCATTTTGCCCAAATTATTCAAATTGCCAAATCTGTCGCAGAAAGGAAACAATAATGTTTATGGAAGGTAAAAAAGGGTTGATTGTTGGAGTTGCCAATAACCATTCAATCGCTTATGGAATTGCCAAAGCCATCAAAGAGGCGGGGGGAGATTTTATTCTGACCTATCAAAACGAAAAATTGAAAAAGCGGGTGGCAAAGGTGGCAGACCAATTGGGAGTAGAGACTATCCTCCCTTTGGACTTTTCCAAAGAGGGAGAGTTGACCCAACTCCGGGAAGAGGTAGAAAAAATCTATCCCCAACTGGATTTTATTGTCCACTCTGTCGCCTTTGCCCCCCGGGAAGCACTGGACGGACGCTTTTTGGATACCTCCAAAGAGGCGTTTAAAATTGCAATGGATATTAGCGTTTACTCTTTGATTGAACTGGTTCGGGAGTTTGAACCTCTTCTTAAAGAGGGGAGCTCTATTGTAACAATGACCTATCTGGGTGCCAATCGCTATATCCCCCATTACAATGTAATGGGTGTAGCCAAATCGGCTCTGGAAACCTCCATCTATTATATGGCAGTGGATTTGGGTGCCAAAGGGGTAAGAATCAATGGAATTAGTGCAGGTCCAGTAAAAACTTTGGCTGCCAGTGGAATTGGAGACTTCAGTCAAATTTTAAGTTACAATAAGAAAAACTCCCCTCTCCGGAGAAACATTACCATCGATGAGGTAGGAAAAGCAGGGGTCTTCCTTTTGAGCGACTATAGCAGTGGAATTACCGGAGAAATTCTCTATGTAGATAGCGGTTATCATATAATGGGTATGCCCCTCTACGAAAAAGAAAAGGAAAATAAATAATCCCCTTTTCTCCTCTTTAAACTAAAGGGGAAAGGTCTCTTTTCCCCAATTTTTTTCACACAA
>PUXY01000049.1 GCA_009659955.1 Campylobacterota bacterium
ATAAGATTTTCTCCCAAAGTTGGAATTGTGGAGCAAAAGGAGTAAAGATTATGATTATCCGAAAGCTTTTTAAATTTGAAAATGCCCATATTGTTCGGCATTGTTCCACCCGCCGGTGTAGTCGGAATATCCACGGACATAGTTATAAAGTGGAAATTAAACTCTCCTCCAATTTTTTGGATAATGGACAGATGGTCTATGATTTTGGATTGATGAAGGGGACAATTAAAGATTTTATCGATAGTTTCGACCACGCTATTACCCTTTGGGAAGGGGACTCTTTGGAGTATCGGGAGTTTGCCAAAAAGTTCAGTGAAAGATGGATTGAATTGCCGGTAAACCCGTCGGCGGAGCAGTTTAGTCGCCTCTTCTTTTTGGGGATTGACAAAATCCTCTCCCAAACCCAGTTTCAAAATGGGGAGAGGGAGGTAAAACTCCATTCAGTTATTGTCCACGAAACCGATACCGGATATGCGGAGTGTTTCCGGGAAGATGCCTACAACTTCCAAGGAATGGGGGAGTTACCTTTGGAGAGGGTCAAATTTAGCCCCCAAATCCGCCGGGAGTGGAAAAATCCCGACTGGTGGGAGCAACTCCTCCGGGGGGAACCTTTTATTAATCCCCGGTTGGTTTGAAAGGGGGAAGCTAAAGGGAAAGATTGGTTGGAGAGGGAAAAAAAGGGGAAATAGATGGCAACCCCTCCCCCTCTCTTCTCCTTTAAAAGATAAAAATTTCCCAATTCCCCTTTCAGATGCTTAAGGGCAATAATGGTAAAATTCTCTCCAAATCTACACCATAATTTGAGATAAAGGGCGACAAATGGCAAAAAGTGATGGGAAAGAGTGGAAGGAGACTCTCCTTCTTCCCAAAACCCGGTTTCCAATGCGGGGAAATCTTCCCAAAAATGAACCAAAGAGATATCGGAAATGGTTTGAGGAGGGAATTTATCGGAAAATGAAAGAGAATCGGAAGGGGAGTCCCCGATTCAATCTCCACGATGGACCCCCCTACGCCAATGGGCATATCCATATTGGACACGCCCTCAACAAAATTTTGAAAGATATTATTGTCAAATATTACTACTTCCAAGGGTATGATATCCGATATGTGCCCGGGTGGGACTGCCACGGACTCCCGATTGAGCAAAAAGTTGAACTGGAAATTGGGCGGGAGAAGAAAGAGCAACTCCCCAAAGTAAAAATCCGGGAGTTGTGCCGTCGCCACGCCCAGAAATATATCGATATTCAAATGGAAGAGTTTAAAAGTTTGGGGGTAATTGGAGATTGGGATAACCCCTACAAGACAATGGATTTCCAATTTGAAGCCGATATTTTTAAGGCGTTGACCGAAATAGCCCTAAAAGGTTTGATTGTAGAGAGATATAAACCAATCTACTGGTGCACCCACGATAAAACTGCATTGGCGGAAGCGGAGGTGGAGTATCAAGATAAAGAGGATTACTCCATTTATGTGGCTTTCCCCTTAACTTCTGAAAGTTTGGAAAAATTGGGGATAGAAAAGGGGAGCATTGTAATTTGGACTACCACCCCGTGGACTTTACCGGCAAATATGGGGGTTGTTGTCCACCCTGAAGAGGTCTATTCCCTTACCTCCGATGGATATATTGTTGCCCAAAAACTCCTTCCCCAATTGAAAAAAGAGGGGGTAGTTGGAGGCGATGAGGTCAAAACCTTTACCGGAAAAGAGTTGGAGGGGCTAAAAGCCACAAACCCCCTCAATGGACGGGAGTCTCTCCTTTTAACCGGAGAGCATGTATCGATGGAAGACGGAACCGGAGCCGTCCACACCGCCCCGGGACACGGGGAGGAGGATTATCGGGTCTGGTTGGAAAAAGTTGGAGACCCAGATATTCTCCAACCGGTCGACCAAGAGGGGAGATATATGCCAATAATTGTGGAAAAGGGACTTCTCCCCGGGGAGTTTGTGGGGGTCTTCATTTTCGACGCCCAACCGAAAATTTTGGAAATGTTGGGGGAGCATCTGTTGAAAGCCTCCAAATTTATCCATAGTTACCCCCATTGTTGGAGATGCCACAATCCGGTAATTTTCCGGGCAACCAAACAATTTTTTATTGCAATGGATAAAGAGAGTGGAGGTCAAACCCTCCGGCAACGGGCTTTGGAGGGGATAGAAAAGGTGGAATTTACTCCCCCCACCGGGAAAAATAGACTCCAAAGTATGGTCTCCAACCGCCCCGACTGGTGCATCTCCCGGCAAAGGGATTGGGGGGTGCCGATAGCCTTTTTCCGCCGGAAAGATAATGGAGAATTGGTAATTGACAAAGAGATTTTTGACCATATTTACCAACTTTTCCAAAAAGAGGGTGCCGATGTTTGGTATACCAAATCGATAGAGGAGCTTTTACCCCCTTCCAAAAGGGAGATGGCGGAAAATTTGGAAAAAGTTACCGATATTCTCGATGTCTGGTTCGATAGCGGTTCCACGTGGTTTGCGGTCTTGAAACGCCCCGATAGATACGACGCCGGAGACTACCCCGCCTCCCTCTATCTGGAGGGGAGCGACCAACACCGGGGTTGGTTCCAATCCTCCCTTCTGGTCTCCTCCGCCATTGAGGGGATTCCCCCTTACAAGGGGATTTTGACCCACGGGTTTGTGGTAGATGAAAATGGGGAGAAAATGAGTAAATCCAAAGGGAATGTGGTGCCCCCAACCCAAGTAACCAAAAAAATGGGGAGTGAAATTCTCCGGCTCTGGGTCGCCTCCGGAGATTATAGTGGAGATATCAAAATTGGAGATAACATTCTCAAACAGGTGGCGGAAAATTATCGGAAATTGAGAAATACTATCCGATTTTTATTGGCAAATACCGACGACCTCCCGGAGATTAAAATCGAAAATCCGGCAAAACTGGACTTGTGGATTCTCCACCGGGCGAAAAAGGTGTTTGATGAGGTCAACTATCTCTTTGGGAAATATGATTTCAGTAAAGGTCTCCAGATTTTGACCAATTTTGTGGTAAATGAGTTGAGTGGTATCTATATTGAAGCCACCAAAGACCGGCTCTATTGTGAACTCCCCAATTCTCCCAAACGGCGGAATGCCCAGTCTGCAATGGCTTTAATTGCCCAACAACTTTTGGTTACCCTTGCCCCCATTTTGACCTATACCACCGATGAGGCGGTAGAGTATGCCTCCGCCGGGGTTAAAGGGGACGCCACCTCAATTTTCGATTTTGTCTATACCCCATTGACAGAAGTGGAAAATCCTATCCCCCAATCAGTGTTGGAGGTTCGGAAAAAGTTTTTTGAACTGGTAGACCAGTTGAAAAAAGAGAAAAAAATTAGAGATACACTGGAGCTCTTTATCTCCACCAACTATCCACCCCTTTTGGAGGGGGATTTGAGTGAGCTTTTTGTTGTGAGCAAAATTGGAGAGCATTTGGAGGGGGAAAAGTTGGGAGAATTCCATATGGACGATGGGCGGTTTGTGATTCGGGTTCTCCACTCTCCCCTCCACAAATGCCCCCGGTGTTGGAGATATTTGGCGGAAAAAGAAGGGGAGCTTTGCCCCCGGTGTCAAAGTGTAGTAACCCAACTGGAAAAGGGGAGTGGAAAGGAAAAAGTCGATGGATAAACCGGTGCCCGGCTGGCTGATAATAGTTACCATTCTGATATTGGTCGGGGTATCGGTGGGCATCTACTTTTGGTTGAAAAGTTTGAAATAGGAGGATTGTTTTTTAAGCCCTAAACCTCTTCTTCTATCATCAATGGGGGAAGGAGGGGGCAGAAAGGGGAAGGGAAAAATAGACAAAACTTTCCCAAAAATCTATTATCGACCTAAAGGAGTAGAGGAGGGGGAAAGTGGAACACAAAAGGGCACGGCAAAAGCGATAAAAGTGGAAGAATGAAAATAGGGAAAAGGAGAAAATAGATGGTAACTCTAAAGGAAGCGTTGCAAATGGCTCCCCAAGAGGTGGAGGAGCTTAAAAAGGATTTAAACCGGAAAGCCAAAGAGATGAAGGAGTTGGGGGGGTATGTGGAGCAATTTTTGGGGAAAGATTTGACCTCAAAAGGGGAGGGGGTTCCAATTGCGATTAAAGATAATATCAATGTGGAGGGGTGGGATATCACCTGTTGCTCCAAAATTTTGCAAGGGTATAAAGCCCCCTACAACGCCACTGCCGTGGAAAAGTTGTTGGCAAATGGACTCTCCCCCTTTGGACGCACCAATATGGACGAGTTTGCAATGGGGAGCTCCACCGAAACCTCCTGTTACGGGGTAACCCGGAACCCCTTTGACCCGGAACGGGTGCCGGGGGGGAGTAGTGGAGGAAGTAGTGCAGTGGTGGGAGCCGGACTGGCTATTGCCGGGTTGGGGAGTGATACCGGAGGAAGTATCCGGCAACCCTCCGCCTTCTGTGGGGTTGTAGGTATGAAGCCAACCTATGGACGGGTAAGCCGGTATGGATTGGTCGCCTTCTCCTCCAGTTTAGACCAGATTGGACCAATTACCCAAAATGTGGAAGATAGCGTAATTCTCTACAATATTATTGCCGGACACGACCCCAAAGATTCAACCTCCGCCCCGGTGGAATTTAAACCTGTCCAACTGGAAGAGCCGGGGAAAAGGAAATTTAAAATTGCAGTGGTGGAAAACTACATCGATGAAGCCTCTCCAGAAATTAGAAATAGACTCTGGGAGGTGGTGGAAGCCTTGGAGAAGGAGGGACACCAAATCACTGGGGTAAAATTGATGAACTCCAAAATAGATGTGGCTACCTATTACATTTTGGCAACCGCCGAAGCCAGTAGCAATTTAGCCCGCTTTGATGGTATGCGGTATGGGCACCGGATTGAGGGGAAAGGGTTAAAGGAGACCTACAAATTGACCCGGAGTCAATTTGGAGAGGAGGTAAAACGGCGGATTCTATTGGGCACCTTTGTTTTAAGTAGTGGATATTACGACGCCTACTATCTGAAGGGGCAGAAAGTCCGCCATCTGATTAAGGAGGAGTATCGGAAAATTTTCCAAAATGCCGACCTGATTTTGGGACCGGTTACCCCAACTCCCCCCTTCAAAATCGGCTCCAAAAAAGACCCGTTGGAGATGTATCTCAACGATATTTTTACCATTGGAGCCAATCTGACCGGGGTTCCTGCAATTTCCATTCCCGTAGGTAAAACTTCCGACAATCTCCCAATTGGTCTCCACCTCATCGCCAACCACTTCCAAGAGGAGACCCTCTTCAATGGAGCCTACACCATCGAACAACTGGTAAAATAAGGAAAATAGGGCTCTAATCTTACCCTCTCTTTTTTTCTTTTTTTAATTGGGTTCTCCTGTTTAAACTTTTAAATCTTTCTCTCTGGAGGAATGGTCAACTTTAATGTGAAGGGTAAAAAGAGGAATAATTACCCCCATTCTCTATTTTTACCGGCGGGGGCGTTTGACAAAGTCGTCGGGGTTGGTTTTGAGGTAGTTGTGTTTCAAAAGCCAATTGTAAATTTGACTTACAATGGGACCTCCG
>PUXY01000050.1 GCA_009659955.1 Campylobacterota bacterium
TTCTCATAATTGCTCCGATGTTTTTACCTCCCAACTCTTCAATCAGTTGTTGGAGAAGGGCTTTGGTCTCCTCTTCCGAAAGGGTTTTGGGGAGAAATTGGGAGTAAATTTCCAATTCTCTTTGGGCGTTGGGGACTCCAGCTTCCAAGCTCTCTTTGGCAATTTTTACCAATTTTTTTGCCGATTCTTGTATCTCCTTTTCCCCCACCTCAACCCCCCTCTCCTTTGCCAATTTTTGGGCGGTATCTACCAACATCATCAAGGCGTTGGCTCTAATCTTATCACTCCTTTTGGCTTTCAACATCTCTTTTTTTAGCTCTTTAATATCCATAAACCGACTCCTTTTTTGGCAAAATTTTTCCAATATATTTTATACTAAATTCTCCTCTGGGGAGAGAGCATCTTTTGGAAGGGGGGTTACACTTTATCCAAATATTCACTCTATTTTCCAAAAAAGGAGTAGAAAAATGGCAAATTTTGATACCCATTTCCACGGGGGTGCAGTAGTGGGCATAGTGGGCGTTGGATTGGGCTCTGCCTTTGGGCTCTTTTCTCCTTTGGAAGGGGGGCTCTATTTGGCGGCATCAATTGTAGGAGGGTTACTCCCTGATATTGACGAGAGTAACTCTATTCCTTCGCGGGTAGTCCAGTATCTTTTGGCTTCTTTTCTTTCGTTGGGGGGGATTTTGAAGGGGTTGGAGTTGAATATAGGTTTGGTGCCCCACTGGGCGGTGGCAGTTTTAATCGGGGTTATAAGTTACTTCGCTATTCTCTCCCTGTTCCAGTTTCTCCAACAATTTGTCCGCCATCGGGGGGTATTCCACTCAATTCCGATGGGGATTTTGTTGGGAATCTGGGCGGTGGAGGCGGGGTATTATCTCCTCCACCTTCCCAACTTCCAAGCCTATCTGTTGGGTGGGTTTCTGGGGTTGGGGTTTTTAACCCATCTGGTATTAGATGAAATTTATTCGGTGGAATGGAGGAAAAGGAGGTTGAAAAAGAGTTTCGGGACTGCATTGAAATTTTGGAGTAATTCTCCCAAAGCCACTTCCCGGCTCTATATTCTTTTGATTATTTCCCTCTTTTTCCTCCCCCAATTTACTTTTAAAGGATAGAATTGATGCCGTCGATATTTCTCCATCTTCTCCCCTATTTGATTGTGTTGGGGTGGAGCGGATATTATTTAATTACTGCTCTCCAGTGGTATAGTTACCGGATTGAAAGGATTCTTTTCCATTTCCATCGTCCGGCGTGGCATATTCTCTATTTAATTGCCCCGGTGGGTTTTCTCTTTTGCAATCCGTGGGTTGGTGCCGGCATTGCCCTTTTGGGAGCCCTCTTTTTCAAGTGGCAGGTGAAAGAGGGGGCGAAATTGACCAAACGGGTTAAACTCTTTTTGGGTATGGTGATGGGGATAGGGCTTCTCCTCTATCTCCCATTGACCCTTTTCCATTGGAATTTGGGGTTTGGGGTGGTGGGAGCACTCCTCTCCGCCCTGATTTTAGACCATTTTATTGACAAATGGGAGACTGGCAAATATTACAAACAGGCTTTTGAAAAGTTGGAAAGAATCTCTCCGGTGGTGGTTGGAGTTACTGGAAGTTATGGAAAAACCTCCATTAAACATTTTCTGGCTCAACTCCTCTCCAAAAAATATAGAGTCTATTTCTCTCCGGGGAGTGTCAATACTTTAAAGGGGATAATAAAAGATATCAACACCAATTTACCGGAGGATACCCAAATCTACATTGGAGAGGCAGGTGCCCGGCAACCGGGGGATATTAAAGAGATTGTAGACCTTATCCGCCCCCACTATGCAATTTTGGGAAAAATCGGGGCTCAACATCTGGAGTATTTCAAAAGTTTGGAAAATATTATTGCTACCAAGTTGGAAATTTTCACCTCTCCCCGGTTGAAAAAGGGGGTCTCCTATCAACACTTTCAATTTCCAGTGCCCGATAAAGTAATAGTGATTGAAAAGCGGATCTCTGATGTAAAAGCAGACCTCTCTGGAGTCCGGTGGAAGTTGGAGATAGATGGGAAAAAAGAGGAGTTTTTTGCCCCTGTTCTGGGGGAGTTCAATGCTATAAATATCTCTTTGGCAATTTATGTAGCCAAAGCCTTTCTCCCTCTGGAGGAGATTAAAAAAAGGGTTGCCCAATTGAAACCGGTGCCCCATCGGCTCCAAAAGATTGAAGCCGGGGGGAAAATTGTAATTGATGATAGTTTCAATGGGAATTTGGAGGGGGTTTTAAAAAGTTTTCAACTGGTAAAACAATTCCCCGGTAAAAAAATTATCGTAACCCCCGGACTTTTGGAGGTGCCCGACGAATTCAACCAACAAATTGCCGACCATATCAATGAAATTTTCGATTATGCCATTATTACCGGAGAAAAAAACCGGAAACTTTTCCAACAACTTTTGAAAATACCTTTCTCCATTGCCAAAGATAAAAAGGAACTTGAAAAACTCCTCGCCACCAAAACCTTCCCCGGTAACCTAATTCTCTTTTCCAACGATTTCCCCCCTTATCTCTAACCGGAGGAGACTCCTCCGGGGCATTTAAAAAATAGAGAAAGGGGAGATTTGGGGATTGGAAAAGTGAAAAAAGTAGAGGTTTTAGCTCTTTTTTATCTTTTTTGGGAAGAGAAGGGATTAAATATTAAATGATATGCATTTCATAGAGGAAAGCATCTTCATCAAGTCCATATTTAACCTCGCGGAAGTAGACCGAAAATCCTTCCTCTTCCAATCTGTCGATAATATCTTTTAAGGTCTTATAACTGCTTTTTTTATCAAAATAGTAGAAACTATTGGAGGTTACTCCTTCCAAAAACTCTCGAATCCCCTTTTCTTCCACCCGGTTTCCATCAATAAGATAAAGTTTTTCCATTCCTTTTCTCCTTCTCAAATTTGGTGTTGGTAAATTTTCTCTCCTATCCAACAAAATTCCGGCAATTTTATCACAACTCCCCTTGGGAAAGGGAGAAGAGTTATCCCCCCAAATATTTTTTTCTAACTTCCGGAGAAGAAAGAAGTTTATCGCTTTTATCTTCCATTACAATTTTTCCATTTTCCAATACATACCCTCTATCTGCAAGTCGGAGGGCAACTCCCGCATTTTGCTCAACCAACAGAATGGTAATTCCCTCTTCCCGATTAAGTTGTTTCAAAACCCCAAAAAGCTCTTTTACTACAATTGGAGCCAATCCCATTGAGGGTTCGTCCAGAAGTAACATTTTGGGACCTGCCATTAAAGCTCTCCCCACTGCCAACATCTGTTGCTCTCCCCCACTTAAACTCCCTCCAAATTGTTCCCTTTTTTCTTTCAATCGGGGAAAAATGGAGTAGACAAATTCCATTAAACTCTCCATTTCATCGGGGTTGGTGTAGGCACCCAATTTTAAATTCTCCTCAACGGTAAGGTTTATAAAAATTCTCCGTCCTTCTGGCACCAATCCCAATCCCCTTTCCACAATTCTATTGGTTGGCAA
Source organism: Campylobacterota bacterium (assembly GCA_009659955.1). Lineage (GTDB taxonomy): Bacteria > Campylobacterota > Campylobacteria > Campylobacterales > Nautiliaceae > PUXY01. Next base: position 3,496 of record PUXY01000050.1, read on the forward strand.
ATTGGTAATATCTTCTTCAAAAAATTCCACTTTCCCCTTTTTGGGAACCAAATTCATAATGCTATTCAAAGTAGAGCTCTTTCCGGCTCCGTTGGCTCCGATGATAGTAACAATCTCCCCATTTTTTACATCAAAATTTATACCGCGGACTGCTTCAATTACCCCATATTTTACCTGTAAATCTCTAACCTTCAACATCGACATCTCCCAAATAGGCTTTGATAACTTCCGGATGCACCAACATCTCTTGGGGAGTTCCTTCAAAAATTGTCCGTCCATAATCCAATACCAACACCCGATCCCCTACTTTTTGGACAAAGCTCATATCGTGTTCAATAAAGAGAATTGTTTTCTCCTTCTCTTCCCGGAGTTTGAGAACCAAATCTGCCAATTCTTGACTCTCTTTGGGGTTCATTCCTGCCACCGGTTCATCCAATAAGAGGAGGTCTGCCCCCGTAGCCAACGCCCGGGCAATTTCCACCTTCCGTTGGTTTCCATAACTCAACTGGTCGGCTTGATAGGTTGCAAACTCCCCTATTCCCAGATACTCCAAAAGTTCCATTCCCATTTCCCGATACTTTTTCTCTTCCCGGAAAAAGGGGGGAAGGCGGAAAAGGGCGTCCCAAAATTTATAATCCAAATGGGAGTGGAACCCTATTAAAACATTTTCCAAAACCGACATAGATTTAAAAAGGCGGATATTTTGAAAGGTTCGGGCAATTCCCCGGGCAACAATTTTGGGGGGAGGGTATCCAGTTATATCTTCCCCCTTGAAGATCACTCTGCCCCGGGTGGGTTTTAAGGCACCACTGATAATATTCAGAATGGTGGTTTTCCCTGCCCCATTGGGTCCTATAAGCCCAAAGATTTCCCCCTCTTTGACCCGGAAAGTAACATCTTGAATTGCTACAACCCCTCCAAACTCTTTGGTCAAATTCTCCACTTTTAACACCGATAACCCCTTTTAACCGGCTCCGATAGAGCCCACTTTTTGAGGAGAGAATAGAAAAAGAGTTCTATTTCGTGTCCCTCTCTTTTTGCTTCCGATAGTGCAATATTTTACTAAATTGGCTCAAAAAGGGGAGAAAAAAGAAAAATGGGAGATAAAAGAGAGAAAACTTTCCCAAAAGTTGAGGGGGATAAAAATTTTGGACTAACTGACAAATTTCCCCTGTCGAATCCGGTCTGCTTCCATAATCTCTATTTCCCGGGCTCCACTGACCACTATCCGGTCATCTACTTTGAAGTCCAGATTGGGGTTTCTATCTGGGTAATCGACGCTATTTAAAATTACTTTCATTGCATTGAGACGGGTCAAATGTTTGTTATCGCTTCTAATTACCACCCACGGGGCGTAATGGGTGTGGGTTGCTTTCAACATTTTATATTTCATTTCGGTAAATTCGTCCCATTTATCTTGGGCTTGGAGGTCAATTTCACTCAATTTCCATTGGCGGAGGGGGTCGGTTTTCCGTTTTTCAAATCTTTTTGCCTGCTCCTCTTTGGAAATGGAGAGGTAAATTTTGACCAGAATTGTCCCCTCCATTACCAACGCCTTTTCAAAGATTTGAACTTCCTCCATAAAAATCTCATACTCCTCTTGGGTGCAGAATCCAAAAACCGGCTCAACCATCGCCCGGTTATACCAACTCCGGTCAAAAATTACCACTTCTCCCCCCCGGGGAAACTGCTCCACATACCTTTGGAAATACCATTGGGTTTTTTGGACATCACTGGGCTTTCCCAATGCCACAACCCGGTAATGTTTCTCATTCATATATCGGACAATCCGCCGGATAGTTCCCCCCTTCCCCGCTGCGTCCCGCCCTTCAAAAAGGATAATCATTCTTTTATTACTCTTTTCCAGATATTGTTGGAGTTTTATCAACTCCGCTTGGTAGGGTTTGAGCTCCTGCTCCTGCCGATACTTTTTGACCGCCTTTTTTTTGCTTTTCTTAAGTTTAATATACTCCTCCACCAACTCATCGAATCGCAT